>DATAIA010000125.1:0-6679 GCA_036262895.1 Xanthobacteraceae bacterium | reverse complement strand
ATGCGCTCGAAGCCACGTCGCGCGGCTCCAGCGTCGTCGATGACGTGGTCGAGAAGATGCGCGGGATCGCGCAAAGCTCGGACAAGATCGCGGAGATCATTTCGGTGATCGACGGCATTGCGTTTCAGACCAACATCCTCGCCCTCAATGCAGCGGTCGAGGCTGCCCGTGCCGGTGAACAGGGGCGCGGCTTTGCCGTCGTGGCCGGTGAGGTCCGCACGCTCGCCCAGCGCAGTGCAACCGCTGCCAAGGAGATCAAAGATTTGATCAGCGAGTCGGTCGACCGTGTCGACGCCGGCACCCGGCTCGTTGAGGAAGCGAGCGGCACGATCGGTGAAATCGTCGAGTCGGTCAAACGTGTGACCGACATCGTGGGAGAAATTTCGTCTGCGTCCAAGGAGCAGAGTACCGGTATCGAACAAGTCAATACGGCCGTGAGCCAGATGGACAAGGCGACACAGCAAAACGCCGCGCTGGTCGAAGAAGCCTCGGCGGCAGCACAATCAATGGCCCAACAGGCTCAGGGGTTGCGTGCAACGGTGGGGGTCTTCAAGGTGGACGACGCCGGCACTGAAGGCGTCCGACGTGACGCGGCGTTGAGTCGGGCAAAGAGCGGTATGACGAAGCCCGCTCAGTTGCGCTCGGCTGACAGGGTGCAGCGCGCAGAAAGGGCGGCTTTGCCGAGCGCGTCTTCCGACGAATCCGAGCCTTCCTGGCAGACGTTCTGACGAGCTTAAGATACGAGCGCGTGCCGCAGCAACAGGCCGAACAATGGTCGGTAGCTCGCACGCTGCTCAACAAAGTGCTGCCCGGCCAACGAGCTGCTCTGGTCCATACTTCGGAACGGCGTGCCTTGGGATCTTCGGCGCTGAGTCCAGGCAATGAGATAGATGCGATAGCGGTTAGTCATTTTGCATGATGCGGCCCATGAGGGGGCTCAGATCGCGCTTTCGGACGGCTCGGTAGCAGCCCATTGCGTCCACCCGCTTTGTCCGCCTACTGCGGCAACGCGTATGGCGCAGGAGCCATCAGCGAAGGTCAAGCATTCGACACGAAGACGCCGCTCTGCCGGAATATCGTTCGCGTGGACTTCCCCGCCTTCATGCTTGAACTGCAATTTGCCTTCCCGCAAGAGCTCCAGCTGTGGTGGCCCATCTGCGCACGCACGTCCAGCATCCCACCGGTTCAGCAGCGTTGCGGCGATTTGTGCGTCGAACATTTGCAGCTTTCCTCAACAGGCTGGTCAGAAGGTCGGTAGGAAGCAACTAGCAGCGTGACGTCCGCCCGCGGTGAATCGCACCTTCACGATTGGACGCCGACAATCGACGGACCAGCGCTAGCAAGCGGGGAACTCACTTGCCCGAGCTGCTCGAACCCAACGCTTTATTCGGTCGATGCACTTGGTGCAACAGCCACACGTCGAAGCCTCTGATCGAGGCCAAACAGACAAGGCGCGGGAGCAAAGTGGACCACAGTTTGCTCGCAAACGTTTGCGTTTCCATGATCAATTCACCTTTGCACTGCGTGTCAAATCTGACTAACGGCAGCGTGTCGAAACATTGCATAGGTGAAAACCCTTAATCCGAGACGCTGAAGTCAAAGCAGTTAATACTCGGTCTCGTCGCGCCATCAGCCGTTTTGCTTTGCATGCGGTGATTAAACATTGGCATATCAAAGGCCGGCTTCGGGGCGAAGAGCGACACACACCGGCGCCCGGCAGAAGCGATTGAAGGCTGTTCGACACCGGCCGAGGTTCTTTCAACTGTGAACATGCTTCGGCGCGTGCCGGCAGGCCTTGAACAAGCCTCAATAGAGGAAATCGCGGAGTGCCCCGATGCGGCCGGAGTGTCGCGGAGAATTTAGATTGCTGTATGACTCAAGAGGTCGGGTACGGAAGTTCGGCGCGGCATGTGGCCCAGCGGATCGCCGGCCGGCGACGTACTTCCCGGTTCGGCCATCAATGGCAACAAGCTTGCTGGGTCCATATGGCCTGGCCGCTTGGGGATACATAGCGGCCGTATCCAAATCGTTGCCCTTATCTCCCACCCCACATGAAAAGCCGCTTTTTCAACGCGCTCGCGCCTGAATGAAGCGAAGTCCCCAGCCCGTTTGAAGCCGCCCCTCGCTATCCTGGATACGCGAAAGTTCAGCGACAAGCGCTTTCTTAAGCCTGAGACGAGCTCCGTCGGACAGTCTGTCTATGTCGTAGGTTTCCGTAAGTGCATTCCATAGCTCGCTTGGCGTCGGTTGCCACAGCACGTCCACATCTTCGAATTGCAGATCATAAAAGTCGGTATCGAGCAGTTCCGCCCAACCTTCGGTGCTGCGGGTACGGCGGTCCCCGAACGGCATCGGTAGCAAGTCTTCCTCTGCAATCGGCCGGAAGATGTCGAGAAAGATAGCATTGACTGCACCCAACAAAAACGTACGCCCCACCATTGCAGCGAACGTCCCATCACGTGCAAGAACGCGATGAATCTCTGCCAGCACGCTTTCGATCTCGTCCATCAACATCAAAGCCATGTGAGAAACGACAACGTCGATTGACCCGCTTGCGAGCGACATCTTCTGTGCCCGTTCTTTCAGCAAAAGAACATGGTTAGGTAGGGCAGCTCTCGCGATTTGAAGTTCGCCCAGGCTCATATCCAGTCCCACAAGCGTTAATGGGACCGAGGTGGCGGCCAGAAGGCCAAGAAGATGCCCGTCGCCGCAGGCGACATCGAGCACTGCGTTCGGCCGCGGTGAGCCTAGCGCCGCCGAGGTTAGGACCTCATAGGAGGATTTGTACACACGGGATTTTGTCTTCGCCGGAGACGTTGCAAAGGCGGCGCTCGTCGCTCCGGCGACACGTTGGTGGAAATCCTGCAGGTATTGCTCGCTCGGGGAGAGCACGTTCATTGAATGCGTAGAAAATAGATCGGCGAACAAAGAGGATAGCCGACCAAAATGTCCCTCTCGAGAACTTCAACTGAAACAAGTGCGAAGATGAGTGGGGGTACCCGCCTCGCGACCCGCAGGTAAAATGCGTCCTGCGAAACTACTAAACTCTATAGCATTTGATTGCACCAAATTCTTTTGAATCGAATCCGTACTATCATGAATTTAAAAATCGGTGCAAGGCTTGTCGCGAGCTTTGGTGCGGTGTTTGTATTGCTAACTGCTGTTGGCGTTACGGTCAGCGTGCAGATGTATCGCATGAATGCGAATACTCAGCACATCATCAACCAGCTCCGACTTCTGAACCTCGCACACGAAGGACAGGCGGGCACCTACTTCACGGCTCTCTACCTTTATCGCGCCATCGCCGAATCAACGAACGAGGAGCTCTATGCAGACCTTAGTCGGGTTGAACAGCAGGCTACACGCAATACCGCAATTTATAGAGCGTTGCAGTCGATGCAAAGCAGCGACACGGATGGCCGGATCCTAGTGGAGCGCATGGTTTCAATTCGCAAGCAATACTACGTCGCTTTGCATCCCGCCCATGTGCAAATGGCCAATCATGGTGTTGAGGATGCCAAGGCCACGTTGTTGCGCGCAACACCCCTGCAGATGAATCTGCTGAATGCACAGAGCGATGTAATCGACTATGAACGTGCCGCGATGGAACGCGCCGTCGCTCAGAGCGCCGCTGCCTATGCGATGGCCCGAGCCGTGCTCTGGGGGCTTACAGGTTTTACATTGCTTATTGCGGTAAGCGTTGGCTTGCTCGTGACGCGCTCCATCGTCAAACCGATGCAAGCCGTTATGGAAGGCGCGAAGCATGCTGCATACGCCGCGAACCACGATTTCCTGACCGGTGCGCTTTCGCGGCGGGGATTCGAGGCAGTCGCAGGACCGGCGTTCATCCAATCAGATCGGGAAAGTCTGCCATTGTCCCTTCTCATCTTCGACGTCGATCACTTCAAGGCCATCAACGATACGTATGGCCATGCAGGCGGAGATAGGGTCCTGCGCCAAATCGTGGAATTAATGCGACGCAATCTTCGACCCCATGATGTATTGGGGCGCCTCGGCGGCGAGGAATTCGCGATCGTACTTCCCTGCACCACGCTCGGTGGCGCGCGGGAAATAGCAGAACGGCTTCGCAGCGAAGCACTCAAGCAGCAAGTATCAACGGACGCGGGGCCTTGCAACTACAGCATCAGCGGAGGCGTTGCATTGCGGTTACCCGGTGAAACCCTTGACCAATTGATGATGCGAGCCGATCGTGCGCTATATGAAGCCAAGTCTTCGGGGCGGAACAGGGTGTGTTTCATCGACAATCCGTCATCTTAGATGGCGTCATCGACCGATGACCGCACCAAACGTCCACCGGACCTCGAAAATGGTCACTGATACGATGCGACTTCTAATGACCCCAACTGCTTGACGGGCGACATTCGCGTCGCCCATCAGGGAGGATCTTGGCGAGCTATTTGGCCGGATGATCTATCCCTTCAATGTTGACAGTAGAAGATCGGTATTCGCGATCTCCACGATCTTTTCTCTCGTCAATGTGGCGAATAAGTTGGGGTCGCAGCGCGCTATCCAATATGGTTCCCGCGGGAGAAGTTTCGAACGCGGAGCAGCGTGGCCGCACGGATCAGGCAACCTTCAATTCGGGGTAGTGATGCGGTGCGTCGTCGCTTCTTGATCGCGACCGCCAAAACGTCGCCGCACCGCGATCGCCCACCCCGCACCGCCGTGAACGGCCAGTCCGGTCCCGTAGTCGAGCGCTAATCGCGTTTCGACCCAACGCATCTAGGTTGCGAGCCAGTTCCCGGGAGACCGTCGACGTGCTGCGTCCGAGCAAGCGTGCAATCGCCCGCATGCTGCTGCCTTTGCCGTGTTCGATCATGATGACAGCGCGTTCTTCCGCGCTAAGATGACTGTAGTTCTTCTTCATCGCAAAACCCTACCTTGTTCGGGGTCTTGCACTTGAAACTAGGGACTAAGTTGTGACGTTTCCTCTCCACATCCTCCTGCTAGAAGACGATCCAAAAGACGCGCGGCTAGTAGAGGATCTTCTTGAAGCCGACCAATTCGTCTGTCGCATTGTCTGCGTCCAGAGTCACGCCGAGTTTTTGGCAGCCCTCAAAGACGACGATTTTGATCTCATCCTCTCGGACTATAACCTTCCTTCATTCGACGGCCTGTCTGCATTGCGCGTTGCTCTGAGCGCGCGCCCAGACCTGCCTTTCATCTTCGTTTCGGGCGCGCTTGGCGAAGAGGCAGCTATCGAAGCCCTTGAGGTCGGGGCCACTGACTATGTCCTGAAAACCAGAATGTCGCGACTCGTCCCCGCCGTGAGGCGCGCGTTAGCCGAGACACGCGATCGAACCGCGCGCCAAACGGCCGAAGATGCGCTGCGCCGGAGAGAAAAAGAGCTTCGGGATGTGATCGAGGCGATACCTGCGATAGCATTTACCGCTCAACCCGACGGCCGCAGTGTCTGGATAAACCGACAGTGGGCGGAATTTTCAGGGTTGCCCGCGGAAGAGACTTCGAGACTGGGGTGGCAATGTGCGATTCATCCCGACGATTTTATTGAACACCTCGCCAAGTGGCGTTATTCGATGACAACGGGTGAGCCGTTCGAAAACGAGGCGCGGCATCGCAGTGCCAAAGGCGAATACCGGTGGTTCTTGGTACGGGCAGTGCCGCTATGTGATGAACAGGGCAACATTCTCAAATGGTACGGCATCCTCGCGGATATCACCGAGCGCAAGCGCGCCGAGGAACGCCTTCGCATGCAGCACACGGTTGCCGAGATCTTGGCGGAAGCGGCCACGATCGAAGAGGTCACTCCGAGAATACTGCGGGCTATGGGCGGGTGTCTGGGCTGGGACGTGGGCGTGCTCTGGCGTGTGGACCGGAAAGCCGAGGCACTGCGTTGTGTCGAGATTTGGCATAAAGCGTCGGTAGAGGCCCCAGAATTTGAAAGAGTCAGCCGGGTCTTCACTTTCGTTCCGGGCTTGGGACTACCAGGCCGGGTGTGGTCCAGCCATGAGCCCCAATACGTTCCCGATATCGTTCCTGATAAAAGCTTTCCACGCGGACCCATCGCCGAACGCGAAGGACTCCACGCGGCCTTCGGCTTTCCCATCCTGCTTGGGGGGGAAGTCTTGGGCGTGATCGAATTTTTCAGCCGAGAGATCAGGCAGCCCGATCAGGAGCTGCTCAACGTGCTAGTTATCATCGGCAACCAGATCGGTCAGTTTATCGAGCGCAGGCGCGCCGAGGCGGAATTGCGTGACTCTGAACAGAACTATCGCACGTTGTTCGAATCGATTGATGAGGGTTTTTGCACGATTGAAGTTTTGTTCGACCAGCACGAACAGCCGGTCGATTATCGTTTTTTGCAAATTAGCCCGTCGTTTGAACGACAGACGGGAATTACGAATGCCGTTGGCAGACGGATGCGCGAAATCGCGCCACAGCACGAAGAACATTGGTTCGAGATTTACGGCAGGATCGCCCGGACGGGCAAGCCGATGCGCTTTGAAAACGAAGCCAAACAACTCGGACGCTGGTATGACGTTTACGCCTTCCGGGTTGAGGACCCCAAGCGCAGACGCGTCGGAATCCTTTTCAACGACATCACCGAGCGCAAGCGGGCGGAAGCCGAAGCACGAGACAGCGAGTGCCGCTATCGCGAAGTGAGCGCGGAGCTGGCACATGCCAACCGCCTCGCCAC
>DATAIA010000124.1:0-1581 GCA_036262895.1 Xanthobacteraceae bacterium | reverse complement strand
TCCTGCCACAGATCCTTGTTCTTGATCCGCTGCGGCCAGCCCTTGGCCTTCCACCCGGCCAGCCACTCCATCACACCCTGCTGCACATATGAACTGTCGGTATAGACGTCGACTTTACACGACCGCTTAAGGGCTTCGAGTGACTTGATCGCCGCCATTAGCTCCATGCGGTTGTTGGTCGTGTGCGCCTCGCCGCCGGAAAGTTCTCTTTCATGTCCGTCATAGCGCAGGATTGCGCCCCAGCCCCCCGGGCCCGGATTGCCGCTGCAGGCGCCGTCGGTAAAAATTTCAACACCCTTACCCGACATGCCAGTGAACTGCCGGGTCTTTAAGTGTCTTTGCGACGCAATCGATAAATTGCCGGTCGTCGTGCACGGCTCGGAGATCCTCAGACGGTATGGTTACGCCATATAGATCCGCCAGCCGCTGGTATTTCGGCAGCCGCGCCTCAAACAGCCGGGGAAATATCCAGCGCGAAAACTCGTCGGGATCGATTTTGTCCGGATCATCGATGTTCTTGTTTTCCATGTAATCCGCCAGCCATTCGTCGAAACGATCGGGCGGGAAGAACATCGGCTTCGGGCTGCGCTGCGCACGATCGAGGACCTTCAACTCCTCCTGCGGACTCGCTTTGATGTAAACAAACAACGTGACGCGGCCTACCTCAGCCACAACGTCCTGATCTAGGATTTCACAGAGGCTGCCGGTCGAGTCATTAACGAAGTCGGTCCCCGGCGTTTCCCGCATTGCCGCCGCGACATCACGCAGCGACTGGCACTCCGCATCGTAGTAAAGTTTTTGGCGCCGCTTGTACTCTTTGAGCTCGATCCCGCCCTTTGAGGGATCGCCAACTTTGCCGATAAAGGTGGACAGGTTTCTGATATTTTTCTTTGAGATATTTTTTGCATCATCCGCCAGTGCATCGCTCATGTATTTCGTGCCGATCAAATAATCGCAGGAATAATGATGCCAGCCATGCTTCGCCAGCATCGCCGACAGGCGTGTCTTGCCGACGCCCGACATGCCCATCAGCGTGATCGCTTTCGGATTCTGCAGAAACTCCTCGATAGTCGGTTTCATAGCGCGAGATTAACCCGCGGCGGAATACGGTCAAGTAATGGAAATTACGAGACAGCCAATGCGGGCTGTGAACGCAGCGGCGCAACGGAATGGGCCGGTTCGGCCTTCATGGCGTCGATCATGTCCTGACGCCCGGCCAGTTCAGCCAGGTCCATCGCCGTATTGCTCTGGAGAGCCATTGAATGGCACGAATAAGGATCCGCGCCTGCCTGCCGGCAGATTTTCACACCTTCAAGCGATCCGGTCTCGACCATATTGCTGAGGAGATCATCAAGGCTCCGTTGCGGTATGCCCGTGCCGCCATTCAGAAAGCGGCGGAGCATCCGGTCCTGTCCCATCGCAACCAATGGGTCCTGTCCGTTAAAATCCGTTTTGGCCGAAGTCGCCTCGTAGTACGGGCGGAGAAGCTGGCCCAGCAATACGGAATATTCCTGCGCTCCCCACTCGCCGCGCAGGTAACTTCCAGTCTCCGGCGCATTGAGGCGCGGTTTGTTGTCGTTA
>DATAIA010000123.1:0-2109 GCA_036262895.1 Xanthobacteraceae bacterium | reverse complement strand
CACCTGGCTCTTTACCGGGCTTTTCCGGCAATCGGCGGCGTCGTTCACACGCACTCCGAATACGCGACTGCATGGGCGCAGGCTCGCCGTGAGATTCCGTGTTTCGGTACGACCCACGCCGACTATTTTCACGGCCCGGTGCCGGTTACCGAACCAATGCCGGCGCAGGACATCGAAAACGATTACGAACTGAACACCGGCTATTCCATTGTGCGCCGTTTTCGGGCGCTTGACCCGCTTGCCAGTCCGGGCGTGCTCGTGGCCGGGCACGCGCCCTTCTGCTGGGGAAAGGCGCCCGGCGATGCGGCCCACCACGCGGTTATCCTGGAATCGATCGCGAAACTCGCCTTCCGTACGGTTGCGCTCGCAAGCGATGCCGCCGTGCTCGAGCGCGTGCTTCACGACAAGCACTTCCTTCGCAAGCACGGGCCATCGGCGTATTACGGCCAGGCCTGATACTCCTCGTGATTCGTTTCAAACGCCTGAAAAAGCAAGGCGGCGGCACCAGGCGCTAGAATAGCGTTTTCATGAGCCTCGAACAGGTCGCGAAAAGGGCTCGCGTTTCCACTGCCACAGTTTCCCGGGTGCTGAACGGCGTTGACGTCGTTAAAAACTCCACTCGCGCTCGTGTTATGAAGGCGGTTTCGGAACTGAAATACCACCCGAACCTGCATGCCCGCAGTCTTGCCGGGGGGCGCAGCCGGACAGTCGGCGTAATTGTTTCGAACCTCGACAACCCGTTTTTCCTTGACGTCTATCGGGCGGTCGAAGCGGATTGCCACGTTCGCGGTTACGAGCTGGTCGTTGCCAATACCCACTATCGCTCAGAGCAACTCGCCGCCAGCACGCGCATGATGCTTGGACGCCGCGTTGCCGGTCTTGCCGTGATCGTCTCGGAGATGGACGACAACATCATTGCCGAGCTGACGGAAAGCGCGATTCCGATCGTTTTCTACGATGTCGGCACGCCGGGCGGAAATATCACCAAAATCCGGGTGAATTACCGCAAGGGCATGGAGCGCGTCGCTGAGTATCTGGTGGCGCTCGGCCACGTGGACTTCGCCTTCATAGGGCATCATGCCGTACTTGGTCCCATCGATGAACGGTTCCGCGCATTGACGGATCACATCAAAGCCGCCGCCCCTAAGGCCAAAATGCGGGTTATCGCTAACGCGGACAGTCTTGAGGGCGGAAGAGATGCCGCCGCGGAACTGCTTTCCTCCGGCTCTCCTCCGACCGCCATCATCTGCGTGAACGACATCATGGCTGTCGGCGTGATGAAGGAAGTGCGCGAACGCGGCCTTCGCATCCCGGAAGATATCTCGATAACGGGGTTCGACAATATCCAACTCTCCGAGTTCTGCTATCCGGCTTTGACGACGGTTCACATCCCGAGAGATCTGATCGGCCATACGGTATTTGCCAGCCTGGTGCCTGACGAATCGGGACGTACCACTGAAGGCAGAGAGATCGTCATCAACCCCGAACTCGTTCTTCGCGATTCGACCGGCCCTGCGCCTCGACAGCCACGCTGAACCGATTTCATGAAAGAGCGGCGCGTGTGTCCCACAGCCTGAAGACGGCGAAGCATTACAACATTCGCATGGAGAACACGCAGCCTGGCGCGGGATATCATGTGGGCGCGAATCAGCCGGCAAATAGCTGGACAAGAATGGCCAGAGCACACGCCGCACTATTTGCGCGTTGCTGCGACATTTTCGCGGTCACGCACGCAGCAAACGCCCAGGTCGGACTTCCGAAAGCACCGGAGTGAATCTGTTCGCCAATAACTGCACGGGTTGCCACGGCCCTCATCCCGTCGAACATGCTCCCTCCGAAGCCTCGATTCGCCAGATGCCGCCGGAGCGAATCTACGAGGCGATCACCACCGGCCGATGAAAGACATGGCGGAAAAGTTGAGCGACGCCGATAAACGTCTGCTTGCCGAGTTCGTGGGTACACGAAAGCTGGATGAATCGGATGCAGGCGACGCAAAGCACATGCCGAACCGTTGCGCCCGGAATCCACCGGTGACGAATCTCAACGCGCCGCTATGGAACGGCTGGCGCGACCTTTCGAACACACGTTTTCAACCCGCAAAGGCAGCAG
>DATAIA010000122.1:0-9607 GCA_036262895.1 Xanthobacteraceae bacterium | reverse complement strand
GCTCCAGGAACGTCTGGCCAAGCTTGCCGGCGGCGTGGCAATCATCAAGGTCGGCGCCGCGACCGAGACGGAGATGAAGGAGAAGAAGGCTCGTGTCGAGGACGCGCTACATGCCACTCGCGCCGCGATCGAGGAGGGCATCGTGCCGGGCGGGGGAGTCGCTTTGCTGCGAGCTTCGATTACTCTACAGACTCTCAAACTCGAGGGTGACGAACAGTTCGGTGTGACTATCGTCCGCCGCGCGTGCGAAGAGCCCGTCCGCCAGATTGTGATGAACTGCGGGACGGAGGGCGCCATCGTCGCCGAGAAGATCAAAAATAGCCTGGACGATCCTAACTTTGGCTTCAACGCCACCACGGAACAGTACGAGGACCTGGTGAGGGCGGGCGTAATCGATCCTGCCAAGGTAACTCGCACGGCTCTGCAGAATGCAGCTTCTATAGCGTCTCTCATGCTCACGACAGAGGCGATGGTCTGCGAGTTCGTGGAAAATTCGGACGGCACGGAGCAGTAGCGGCCGCGCGACGCGCTAGGGAAAGAGCTGGAGGTTGGCGAGGGGGCGCAGGCTACGGATTACATTTGCGGCAACGGCCGCGACACGCGATTGGTTCTGGCCCTCTCCTACTAGAGGTTCGAAGCATCTCAATCGAGGAGGTCTTGTATGGTCTTCGTAATGTATGGCATCGTGCTTCTCCTTGTGTTCACTGCAGTTGCTGTAGCGGCGATGAAGGACACGCGTCTGGCGAAGGCTGCGGCGGACTCGGAATCGAAATAGGAGTCTTTTCGATGGACAGAGCGCTTGAAGTTTGGGAAGGCGAGGGTGGAGCACACAGGTCGGTCGCTTCCAAAGTTGTGCAAAGCACTCGCCATCACCGCACGCTGTGGACCGGCGTACTTTACGCGATCACAATCGTGGTGATCCTTGCTGTCGTGGCAAAGCTGTACTAAGACCTCGCGAGAAACACGTGAGCGCAGCAATGGCGCATCAGTCGGTTTGGACGACCGAAGAGGAGTTCATCATGCCTACTTACCAAGTTCTCGCGCCGCCGGCGCGCACCCGGCGCAGTCTGCGCGCTCTTGTCGTTGTGCCCGTTCTGCTTGTGTTGTTTCTGCTGGCCGCGCGGACGATTGCCTCCTACGTGATCGAGTACCGGTGGTGGCAGGAAATGAGCCAGGTGCCTACCTGGCTCGACCTGATGCTGTACGGGTTCGCGCCACTCGCCGGGGCGACGTTACTCGCGTTTGCGGTTCTGTTCTCGGCTCACGAGCGGGGAATGAAGTTTGTCGGCGTCAAGCTTCGGGAACATGCGCGCTACGCCACAATCTCGACGGCCGCGTTGCTGTTGATCGGGTTCATATTGTCTGCGGGAGCGATCGATACGTGGACGGTGGTGCGATTTTTCGGAGGGCGTGATCTGCCTGTCGAAGCGACGGCCTGGAAAGATGCTGTTTTTGGGCTCCCGTTGAAATTCTACTTGTTCGAATTGCCCTTCTACGTGGCATTGCGCGGCTTTGTGCTCGTCCTGGCGATCGCGGCCGTGGTAGTGTATTGGCTCACAGCGCGGGGCTGGCAGTTGCGCGGTCGGGTTGCGGAATTCAGGGAGCACGATCAGGTCGACTTCCGTATTCTGAGTCTGCCTGGCGCGCTGCGGTCGCGGTTTGTGCGCGTCGCTGCTGCGGCGTTTCTGCTGGCATGGGCATTGCGCTTCTTCCTGGGTCGTTACGAAATGGTTTGCAACGACCACGGCTTCATGGTTGGCGTGGACTATGTAGACCGGATGATAACGCTGCCTTTGCAGTGGGTAGTAATCGCGGCCTGCCTGGTCGCGGCGGGTTTGGTGACCGCAGGCCGCTGGAAACTGGCTTCGTGGATGGCGCTGGCACTCGTCATCCGCATCGGCGGTCCAGTTGCGGTACGGGCGATTTATGTAGGGCCTAACGAGATCTCGATTGAGCGCCCCTACATCCAGCAACATATCGAGGCAACACGCAGCGCGTTCGGCCTGGGCCGGCGGTTGACCGAGAGAGAGGTTGCCGCCAAGCTCGATGGGCGATTCGGTCCCGCGAAAAACCAGGCGCTACTCCAGAATGTCCGGCTTTGGGACTGGCGCGCCTTCCGCGACACGGTCACTCAGATTCAGGCGCTGCGCCCGTACTACACATTTGCCGATACGGACGTCGACCGCTACACGATTGATGGCCAATTGCGTCAGGTATTGCTCACGCCGCGCGAACTGGACATCAAACAACTCCCCGCCGCGAGTACTCGCTGGATCAATCCGCATTTTATCTATACGCACGGCTACGGCCTGGTGATGGCAGAGGCTAATCGGATTACCGCGGATGGGCTTCCCTTGCTCTTCATTCAGGATGCTCCTGCCGTAGTGAAGACCCAGAGCCTAAAATTGACGCGTCCAGAGCTTTACTACGGGCAGGTCACTCACGAGCCGGTGTTCGTACACACGGAGCAGCCCGAGTTCAACTACCCATCTGGCGCGGACAACGTCTTCGCTCGCTACGAGGGCAAGGGTGGGTTCCCGGTTTCGTCCTTACCCATGCGCATTGCGGCCGCACTGGCCGAAGGTGATCCGAATATCTTGCTGACAGGCTATCTGACGCCGGAAAGCCGCATGATGATCCGCCGGAATGTGATAGCGCGCCTTCACGTGCTGGCTGGCTTCATTACGTGGGAACAGGATCCCTACCTGGTTGTAACGCAAGCCGGCCGGATGGTCTGGACTGTGGACGGATACACGACTTCGAAGGCGCATCCTTATTCTCGCAGCGTCAATGTCGAGGGGATCGGGGACGTAAATTACATGCGAAACGCGGTCAAGGCTACCGTCGACGCATACGATGGCGAAACACGGATCTACATCTTCGATTCATCCGACCCGATCATCAGGGCTTACCAGCAGATCTTTCCCCGGCTGTTGCTCCCATTTTCAGACATGCCCGCCGACCTGAGAGCCCATGCCCGTTACCCGGAGATATTTTTCCGCGTGCAGGCCGAGGTTTACCGCACGTATCACATGCGCGACCCGCAGGCGTTCTATAACAAAGAGGATCTGTGGGACATCGCCCGGACGGTCCAGGGCGCGAAGCCCGAACCGGTGACTCCCACTTACGTTGTGGCCAGCCTGCCCGGGGAGGACCAGGCGGAATTCTTGCTGATTACCTCGTTTACGCCGCGAAATAAGGACAACATGATCGGCCTGATGGTAGCTCGCTGCGACGGCGAACATCTGGGCGAGTTGGTCGTCCTGCAACTCTCCAAGCAGGAGTTAATTTTCGGCACCATGCAGATCGGGGCACGAATCAACCAGGATCAGACGATCTCGAAGGACCTGACGCTTTGGAACCAGCAGGGCTCGCAGGTACTGAGAGGGCAGACTTTGGTGCTGCCAGTCGGAAATACGTTTCTGTACGTGGAGCCCCTCTATATCCAAGCCTCCGAAGCACGCATGCCCCAGCTGAAAAAGGTCGTCCTGGCAATCGGAAATACCCTGATCTATAGGGACACCTACGAACAGGGGCTCGCTGAATTGAGTGCTTTAATGCAGGGCGGAGTTGCGGACACCGCCAAGCAGGGTATAGCACCGCCATCCCTTTCATTGGCTGTCTCCGGGTCCGCGCTTGACCGCTTACGCGAACTCGTCCAAAACCATCTGCACCGCGCGCGCGAACTTGCAGGACAGGGCAAATGGGCCGAGGCGGGTAAAGAATTGGACGCCATTGAGGCGGGATCTCGGAAGTAACCACCGGTAAATGGAGGTGAACCACATGGCTGTTCATTCGCTTACTTACGCTTATCTGTCGGGCCGTTACACCCTTACAAATATTCCCCCAGTTTGCTGTCGCCGCGCTTGGTATCAGGCGCGAGTCCACCCCTCAGCCCCAGATCCGTCCGGGCGGCGCCGACGCTGGCTTGAGAAGCGATTCCCGAAACGTCCCAAGGCTACAGGAGTCGCGTGCGGCTGTGGGGGATACCCTGCCTCCACCGAAAACAATCATGAGCAAACACATCCGCGTCAGCCATCCGATATACAACCTTCTCCCCACCGAAATCGAGGGCTTCGACTCGCTGGCGGAACTCGCCTTGGATATGCATTGGTCGTGGAATCATGCCACCGACGAGGTGTGGCGGCAGCTTGACCCTAAATTGTGGGAAATCACGCATAACCCCTGGGTCGTGTTGCAGACGGTCTCGCGCGACCAGATCGAGCGCGTGTTGGCCGATCCCGTTTTTCGGAAGAACGTAGATCGCCTGGTCGACGCCAGTCGGCAAGCGGCGGAGGCGCCCGGGTGGTTTCAGCGGACTCACTCACCGTCGCCACTGACCTGCGTCGCGTACTTCAGCATGGAATTTATGTTGAGTGAAGCTCTTCCAATCTACTCGGGCGGCCTTGGCAATGTGGCTGGTGATCAACTCAAAGCCGCCAGCGATTTGGGTGTGCCGGTGGTCGCTGTGGGACTGCTATTCCAGCAAGGCTATTTCCGACAGGTGATCGACAAAAACGGAGAGCAACAGGCTCTCTTCCCGTATAACGATCCCGGACAGTTGCCGATCACGCCCTTGCGCCAATCAAACGGAGAGTGGTTGCGGTTGGAGATCGCGCTGCCTGGTTACTCGGTCTGGCTGCGGGCGTGGCAGGTTCAGGTCGGAAGAGTGAAGCTCTACCTTCTGGACAGCAATGACGCCGCGAACTTCCCTGTTCATCGGGGAATCACCAGCGAGCTCTATGGAGGCGGGCCGGAGTTGCGCCTCAAGCAGGAGCTGCTCCTCGGGATCGGCGGATGGCGGCTGCTCCGCGCGCTCGGGGTCCAACCGGAGGTCTGTCACTTGAATGAGGGGCACGCGGCGTTTGCCGTCCTGGAACGTGCGCGCGACTTCATGGAAGAGACCGGGCAGCCCTTCGCAGTCGCACTGGCGGTCACACGAGCGGGCAATCTCTTCACTACGCACACGGCAGTGGCCGCCGGTTTTGACCGTTTCTCTCCCGCCCTCATCGAGCAATATCTTGGCGGGTATGCCGAAAAGAAGCTCGGCATCGGACGTGACGATTTGCTGGCCCTTGGCCGCCAGAACCCGAGCGACTCGGCGGAGAGTTTCAACATGGCATATCTGGCGATTCGCGGGAGCGGAGCGGTGAATGGCGTAAGCCGGTTGCACGGGAAGGTGAGCCGGCGCCTCTTTCTGCCTGTGTTTCCGCGCTGGCCGGAGGACGACATACCTATAGGACACGTGACCAACGGAGTTCACATGCCCACCTGGGACTCGGCTCCTGCCGACGATCTTTGGACGGAGGCCTGTGGAAAGGACCGCTGGCTGGGAACGACGGAGACACTGGGGCAGGATATTCGGAAGGTCTCGGACGCCATGCTCTGGCAATTTCGCGTCGCCGCGAGCAAGTCTCTTGTGGAATACGCTCGCGAACGCTTGTCCCTGGAACTCGCCGCCGCAGGCGCGCCGGCCGAGGCTGTGGACGGTGCGAGGCATCTCTTTGATCCCAATGCCCTTACGCTGGGCTTTGCGCGCCGTTTTGCGACCTACAAAAGACCGAACTTGCTACTGCATGACTCACCGCGACTGCTTCGCCTGTTGACTGATTCGCGGCGCCCGGTCCAACTCATTATCGCCGGCAAGGCGCATCCGGCCGATCAGTCGGGGCAGGCCATGATCCGGGAATGGACGCATTTCATCCGGCAGACCGGGGCGCGTTTCCATGCGATCTTCCTCGCTGATTACGACATGCTCCTCACCGAGCACTTGGTGCAAGGGGTGGACGTCTGGATCAACACGCCACGGCGGCCCTGGGAGGCTAGTGGAACGAGCGGAATGAAGGTGCTCGTTAATGGAGGCATCAACCTGTCGGAGTTGGACGGCTGGTGGGTGGAGGCCTACACGCCTGAAGTCGGGTGGGCTATGGGGGACGGCCAGGAACATCACGACGATCCGGCCTGGGACGCCGCCGAAGCCGAAGCGCTCTACGATTTGCTCGAACGGGAAGTGATTCCCGAGTTCTACGCCCGGGACGGGCAGGGTATCCCCACGGCTTGGGTGTCGCGGATGCGGAAAAGCATGGCGACCTTGACGCCGAGCTTTTCTGCGGACCGCGTGGTGCGCGAATACACCGAGCAACACTACCTCCCGGCTGCAACAACCTATCGGGAACGTGCTGCCGACAAAGGCGCAGCGGGTAAACAGCTCACCGATTGGCAGCAAGCCCTCGAAAGGGAGTGGTGCGCGCTGCGCTTCGGTGAGGTGAAGATCGAGAGCGACGGAGATTGGCACGTGTTTGAAGTTCAGGTCTACTTCAATGATCTCGATCCGAATGCGGTGCGAGTAGAGCTCTATGCCGACGGGGTCAACGGTGGTGGTCCACTTCGGCAGGGGATGAGGCAGGTTCGTCAATTGGCAGGTGCGGCCAGTGGCTACACCTATAGCGGACGGGTGCCCGCGACGCGTCCTGCTACCGACTACACAGCGCGCGTAGTCCCGCAGCATTCCGGAGTTGCTGTTCCGCTGGAGGCCACGCAAATTCTGTGGCAACGGTGATTCCGAATGGTTCATCACGGAACTCAAGAACCTGATTCCGTCGGGAGTCCTGCGGGCGAGTCGGGTTCCGCCTCAGTCTGCACCGCATTCTTAAAGAGGCGGCGTTCCTGGATAAGCCGTGCGACCTCGGACGGTACCATGGTCTGCCAGCTCGGGTCACCCGATTGCAGCCTCGTAAGGACCTCCCTCGGAGTGATGTGCAGTTGGCTCGCATCGAATTCCTGTATGGCTTGGATGGAGCCGTTTTCCAAAAGGTACTTATACAGGCTTCGTTGTCGAGGCGGTACGTCCAGCAAATCAGCCGTGTCCACCTCGCCTGCTGCCGTTTCCCTGGTCGGATAGATGAAGAGCTTCACGGTGCCTTGAAATAGTCTGCCCAAACCCTCGAGAATTCCGCCCGGCAGGTCCGTGTAGTATTTCTCGTCAAAAATCTCGCGTAAAGTGGGAACGCCCATTACCATCGCAATCCAACTCTGCGTGGACTTGCGGAGATAGGCGGTCACTCCGTCAAATCGGGTATAGTTCGAAACCATCACGGTCTTACCGAGCGCGCCCAACAAGTCCACACGGGCGAGAAAATCCTGATGATCGATCTTCTGTTCGGTGATGAGATTGTTCAGCGTCATCTCCATCACCACCACGGGCGACTCTCCTTGCGGCGGACCCTGCAACTGAATCTGCTTTTGTGCCCGCACCAGCATGTCCAACGTGACGTTCGTGATTGGGCGAAAGCTACCGCGCTCAATCAGCACGGGCCTGCCGTAAAGTACTTCCGATGTTTGCACCACCTCTCCCCCGGCCGTAAACAGCGCCGCGTCGGTCAATTCACTTTCGACCAGTTGCAGGCTCATCAGCCGGTTGTCGATGCCGGCGAACGCCGGTCCGGAGAACTTGATCATGTCCACATCGACTCTTCGGCGGCTCAAGCCGTCGAGCAAGGAGTTGATGACCAGCTTGGCTTCGTGATTGCAGTAGAACGCGGCGAAGATCAGGTTTACGCCTAGGATCCCGAGCGCCTCCTGCTCCTGCACGGTTTCGCCGTCCAGCATCTCAGCATGGATGATGATGTCCGACGCCTCTTCGCCTGGCTGGTTCTGAAAGCGGATTCCCATCCATCCCTGCCCACGCCTATGGCGAGTCAGTGATTGCGTGGCTACCGTATCGGCGAAGACGAAAAGTGCATTGTGCTCCGATGCCCGGTCTGCATGTCGATTCTGGAGTTGCGTGAACTCCGTCGTAAGGATTGCCTCCAGCCGGCTGCGGCTCACATAACTGTCGGTGGCCCCATAGAGGGAATCGCTGACGGCCATATCGTACGCGGAAATAGATTTGGCGACGGTTCCCGCGGCCCGGCCCACATGGAAAAACCAGCGGGCGACCTCTTGACCGGCACCGATCTCGGCGAAGGTCCCGAACTTCTTCAGATCAACATTGATGTGAAGCGCTTTCTGCCCCGTGCTGAGTGTCTGCTGCATCCCACACCATTGTCGCCCGGTCCGTTGATGCATTCCCAGGGGAGATCACCAGCCGTCCCCAATGCGACACGCGAGGTGCCGAACCTGCACCTTAAAACGGCAACTTTTGCATGTAAGCGGATAGCCGAGTGAATCGTCTTCGCAGCACGGAGCACGGCCCTTGGTGTGCTCATACCCACCCGAAGGAACCAAGGCATGACGACACAGCCCAGTGGTTTTGGCCGACCGCGGTAAGGAGGCACCATGAACCAGACACTTGGGATAGTCTTGCTCGTGTTTGGCGTGCTGTGTCTCGCGTGAAGCGGCTTTACCTACACGACCAGAGAAGAGGTCGTTGACATAGAACCGATCACGCGACTCGCGACAGGACACATGATGTGCCGCTGCCTCGCATCGCAGGAGCGGCGGCGCTTATTGGCGGCATTGTCCTCCTCGTGGCCAGTCAAAAGAAACAGTTACTCCGGCCGCCAGGAGATAGCAGTTTTGAGAAAGGAGATTCACTGTGATCTTGGTACTACTAGTCGTTTTGTTGCTGGTTTTAGGAGGCGGCGGAGGCTACTACGGCAGCCGCCGTTGGGGTTCCAGTGGGGGCGCAGGCGTCGGGCTTGGCACCATATTGGTGGTTCTTCTGGTAGCCTACATGCTGGGTGCTTTCCACTAAGGACTATGCCCAGCACGGGCTCACTTCTCAGCGCCTTGAAATGCTATCGCCCGACGATTTTCTAAGGTCAGGATCGGCTCCTTCGTAGCGGCGCTCGGCGTCCTGGCCACGCTCGTGTTCGCTGCGGGAATCGGCGAGCACGCGCCCCTCATCCGAGAACGGAACTGCGATGGACTAGACTTTCTCGGCATCGAGCATAGTCCGAAGAATGCACCTCATGATCGCGAGGTCAAATCATGCGTGTCCTCCATCTCGGCTCCATTCGGAAGAACTAACATGCAAACCAAAACACTCATGCCCGAACTGCTCCACCAGATGGACGCCTATTGGCGCGCCGCCAACTACCTGTCGGTCGGCCAGATTTACCTTTGTGACAATCCGCTGCTGAAGCGGCCACTTGCGCTCACAGACGTGAAGCACATGCTGCTCGGACACTGGGGCACAACTCCCGGGCAGAACTTCATCTACGCCCACCTGAACCGGGTCATTAAGAAATACGACCTCAACATGGTTTACGTCTCGGGGCCCGGGCACGGCGGCCCCGCCGTCGTCGGCAACACTTACCTTGAGGGAATTTACAGCGAGGTCTATCCCAACATCAGCCAGGATGAGTCCGGACTTCGGAAGCTGTTCACACAGTTTTCATTTCCCGGAGGGATTCCCAGCCACGCATCACCCGAGTGCCCGGGTTCCATCCACGAAGGCGGCGAGTTGGGCTATTCGCTCAGCCATTCGTTCGGTGCGGTGTTCGACAACCCCGAGCTCATCATTGCCTGCGTCGTTGGAGACGGCGAAGCGGAAACCGGACCGCTGGCCACGGCCTGGCATTCCAACAAGTTTCTCAATGCGGCTACAGACGGCGCGGTGTTGCCGATCCTGCATCTCAATGGTTATAAGATTTCCAACCCGACC
>DATAIA010000121.1:0-6251 GCA_036262895.1 Xanthobacteraceae bacterium | reverse complement strand
TAGGCAAAGTCTGTTCCGGTCGCGTCAGCCTTGAACGATTGGAGGATGTTCTTGGCGTCGAGTGCTTCGCCATTGCGCCAATAGACCTCGCTAAAATAGTCACGGAGCGCGTCGAGCGATAACAATTCGGTGTGCTTGTCGGCAATGCGAGAGAAATCGCCCGACAACAGCGCAATTTCTCGCGGTGCTTTGGCCTCAGCAGGGCGAAATACGGTGACAACACTCTCTTGTGCGGAATATCGCCCCTCTCGATTGCACCGGCCTGCAGCTTGAGCGATCTGATCGAGCCCCGCTTCCGCGCGCCAAACTTTTGGAAAATCTAGATCCACGCCCGCCTCAACCAATGAGGTCGCGATGAGGCGACATGGCAAGTCAGTTTTCAGCCGTACGCGAACATTGGCGAGAATCTCACGCCGATGAGCGGCATACTGGCGCGTGGTGAGATGGATGCATCCTTCCAAGCCGGCCTTTGTTGCCGTTCGGTAGAGCGCCAAGGCATGCACCCGGCTATTTACGATCACTAACCCTTGTGGTGCCTGCGAAAGCTCGGCAAGGAGATCATCATCGGTTAGGATTCCGAGGCGACGAATCTCGACTCGTTTTAGAGCGCCATAAAGTGCGGTCGGTTCTGGTGCGAGCTCATGTTCGGGACCAAGCTCGACACCACCTTTGAAGTTTGGAGCGGCGATGGCCGGCTGTGTTGCGGTGCAGAGTACGATTGAGGTGCCGTAGTTGCGGGCCAATTCATCGAGCGCACTGACGCAGGGGCGGAGCACGGGCAGCGGGATCGTTTGTGCTTCATCGAGCACGATGACGCTGCGTGCGAGATTGTGCAGCTTGCGGCAACGAGATGGACGGTTCGAGAACAAGCTTTCAAAAAGCTGAACATTAGTCGTGACGATGATAGGTGCTGCCCAATCTTCCATCGCAAGGTGCAGCTTTTCGGCGCCTTCTCGATATCGAAGGCGTTCGTCGTCGATTGCCGAATGGTGCTCTAGAACGACGTCGTCGCCTAGCACGTTACGAAAAATTGCAGCCGTCTGATCGATTATGGATGTGAAGGGGATAGCGTAGACAACACGATCGAGATTGTGGCGCCGCGCATGATCAAGAGCAAATGCAAGTGAGGCGAGAGTCTTTCCACCTCCCGTCGGCACAGTGAGTGTGAAGACGCCAGTTGGTGAACCAGCGCGATTGCGTACATGTGCGAGGATTTCGGAGCGTAGCCGGTTAACTGGTGTTTCGTTCGAACCTGAGCGCTGCAATTCCCCGCGCTTTTCATTGATGTGTTTGTCAAAAGCTGCAATCAACGAATCGATGATTGAGGGCAACGCAGGCCAGTTGCGATCGACCTGGTATCCTTCCGTTCGCGCATAGTATGCCTCTGTATCCCGGAAGTCGGCATCCACGAGGCATGAAAAAATCATCCGGCCGAGAACGCTGAGTTGAAACGGCACTCGCGATCGATCCGGATGCGGCTGGAAGTCGGTTGGAAATAGACCAACAGCGTCCGGGCGGATTTCATCTTTCCAGATTGGATCAAGTGGCTCGACAGCTTTTCGAATCCGATCCGTCAATGAACCTGTTTCGCCGTGACGATCCGGCAATCCCGCATGATGGCCGGCAATGGCATAGGCAAGAAGTTCGGCGACGCCGCGATCGCGACCTTCAACAGCGGATTCGAGGACCTGCTGGGCACCCGATGTGGAGTGATCAACAGCTTCACTAGAGCCACAGAGCCGGCGCTGAAAGGCGATTGAATATTTCCCTAGATCGTGGAGCAGGCCGGCAAGTTCAGCGGCCTTTCCAGCACCGAACTTTGCCCCTCTTTCAGCAGCTAGCGCTCCGACGACCGCGAGATGCTCCTGCAACGGCTGCCAGTTCGAGCGATCCGCAACTTCTGTCGAATGTGCAAAGAACATATACCCGCCTCAAGAGGCGGCAACCATGTGGGGAATTTAATCGTTCGTCAACGAAAGCGAGTGCGGATTGTGGATAATGTCGGCGTAACCCGGTGCAACATTGGTTTGATCGAGTCTTACGCCGCCGTCGGCTTGCGATCCGGATTGAGGCGTTTGTCGAGATAAGCGGTGACGGTTTCCATCAGGACGTCGATCTTGTTTTCGAAGAAATGATTGGCGCCCGGAATGAACTTCTGATCGATCACGATGCCTTTTTGCGTCTTCAGTTTTTCGATAAGGCCCGTGACGTCTTTCGCCGGAGCGACCTTGTCCACTTCGCCGTGCACGATAAGACCGGAAGACGGGCAGGGGGCGAGGAACGAGAAGTCATAAAGATTAGGTTGCGGCGCGACCGAAATGAAGCCTTCGATTTCCGGACGGCGCATCAGCAGTTGCATGCCGATCCACGAGCCGAACGAAAAGCCCGCTATCCAGCAGCTCCGTGCTTCCGGATTGATCGACTGCGCCCAGTCGAGCGCCGATGCCGCATCCGAGAGTTCGCCGGTTCCGTGATCGAATGAGCCCTGGCTGCGACCGACACCGCGAAAGTTGAACCGGAGCACCGAGAAATTACGATGCACGAATGCATAATACATCTGATAGACGATCTGGTGGTTCATCGTCCCGCCGAACTGCGGATGCGGATGCAACACGATCGCAATCGGAGCGTTCTTTTGACGTGCCGGGTGGTAGCGTCCCTCGATCCGACCTGCGGGACCGGTGAAAATGACTTCAGGCATTGCAAGGACCTCAATGTGCCGCGGGCGGGGCCGGCAAGTTACAGCGTGCTTGACGAGCAGCACGGGCACGCGTAACACATTAGAACTATTCTAAAATTGATTGTTCTGACCGATAACTTTCGGCAGAACTCATCCGGGTAGGCGCGGCAGGCGCCTTTTAGCACAATCCGAGGGGCAAATTGCAAGCCCCGCGATGATTGGCATGCAGATAGGCGAGCGTTGCATGGCCGCAAGGCTTTATTTCGACTGGAATGCGACCGCCCCACTGCGGCCCGAAGCGCGCACCGCAATGATCGACGCGCTGGAGGCGGTGGGTAATCCCTCTTCGGTTCATGCGGAGGGACGTTCGGCTCGCCACCTAGTGGAAGACGCGCGGGAGAAGGTTGCCGCGCTATTTGGAGCGAAGCAGGCAAACGTTACGTTCACTTCGGGCGGCAGCGAAGCCAACGCGCTGGCCCTGGGACCGATGATCCACACGCCGCAGACCGGCGAGCCGCGGGACAGGCTTCTGGTTTCGGCCATTGAGCATCCCTCGGTTCTTGCCGGTGGACGGTTCCCCGCCGATGCAATCGAGCAAATCCCCGTGGACGCTGATGGGCGGGTCAGCCTCAAGGCTCTGGAAGACAGGCTTGCTGCGCTCGCTGCCGCAAACGGCGCGGCGCGCCCGCTGGTGTCCATCATGGTCGCAAACAACGAAACCGGCGTTTTGCAGCCCATTTCGCAAGCGGCGGAAATCGTTCATCAATTTGGCGGCGTGCTGCACGCCGATGCAGTTCAGTCTGCAGGACGGATTCCTTGCGAGATTGAAGCGCTTGGGGCCGATTTCCTGACGGTTTCCGCCCACAAGATCGGCGGTCCCAAAGGGGCCGGCGCTCTCATCCGGCGCGAAGGCTATTTCGCCCAGCCAATGGTCCGGGGGGGCGGGCAGGAGCGCAGCCAGCGTGCGGGTACTGAGAATGTGGCCGCGATTGCCGGGTTTGGGGCTGCCGCGCAGGCCGCCCTCCGGAACCTCCGGTCTGAGCACGCCAGGACCTTGACCCTGCGAACCAGGTTTGAGGCGGGGCTCAGGGCCATATGTCCACAGGCGATCATTGTCGGCGCTGAGGTCGAGCGGCTGCCCAATACCACCCTCTTTACCGTGGATGGGATTAAGGCCGAAACGGCGGTTATTGCCCTTGATCTGGCAGGTTTCGCAGTATCTTCTGGCGCGGCCTGCTCCTCAGGCAAGGTCCAGGCTTCCCATGTGCTTGCGGCCATGGGTCTAAAACCATCCCTGGTGCGCGGGGCTATCCGCATAAGCCTGGGATTCACCAATACCGATTCCGAGGTCGAAACCTTTCTCAGCGCTTGGAAAAAGCTCTCGGAATCATTATTTGAAGGGTCTCGTGGTGTCGCCGCGTAAGCGGCTTTGCGAAGGAAGGGCAACCATCCAGGAGCACAGGCAACCATAGACACCGACTAGTCCAACCCGCGGTCCTTGAAACCGCAGTGGAGGGAAGAATGCCGGCCGTACAAGAGACCGTCGATAAGGTCCGCCTGATTGACGTTGACCAATACAAATATGGCTTCGTCACGGACATCGAATCCGAAATGGCTCCGAAGGGGCTCTCGGAGGACACGATCCGTTTCATTTCGGCAAAGAAAAACGAGCCGGAATGGATGCTCAATTGGCGGCTTGAAGCGTATCGCCGCTGGCTGACCATGCGCGAACCGAAATGGGCGCGCGTCAATTACGGCCCGATCAATTATCAGGATTACTATTATTACGCTGCGCCGAAGCAGAAGGGCAGCGGCCCCAAATCGCTCGACGAGATCGATCCGGAAATTCTCAAAACCTACGAGAAGCTCGGAATTCCGTTGCGCGAGCAGGAAATTCTCGCGGGCGTCGAGCGGCCCGAGGGCACCTATTCGCGTGTTGCCGTCGATGCGGTGTTTGATTCCGTTTCGGTCGCGACCACGTTTAAGGAAGAGCTCAAGAAAGCCGGCGTGATCTTCTGCCCGATTTCCGAGGCGATCCAAACCCATCCCGAACTGGTGCGCAAATATCTGGGCTCGGTCGTCCCGGTCACGGATAATTTTTTCGCCACGTTGAATTCGGCGGTGTTTTCGGACGGCTCCTTCGTCTACGTGCCTGAAGGCGTGCGCTGCCCGATGGAATTGTCGACGTACTTCCGTATCAACGAACGGAACACCGGACAATTCGAGCGGACGCTGATCATTGCCGATAAAGGCGCCTATGTCAGCTATCTCGAAGGCTGCACCGCGCCGATGCGCGATGAAAATCAGTTGCATGCGGCAGTGGTTGAACTCGTCGCCCTTGACGATGCAGAAATCAAATATTCGACCGTTCAGAACTGGTATCCCGGAGATTCCGAAGGACGCGGCGGTATCTTCAATTTCGTGACCAAGCGCGGCGATTGCCGCGGCCGCAATTCCAAAATCTCCTGGACGCAGGTTGAAACCGGCTCGGCGATTACCTGGAAATATCCAAGCTGCATTCTGCGCGGCGATAATTCTCAGGGAGAGTTCTATTCGATTGCGATTTCGAACGGCCGCCAGCAGGTCGATTCCGGAACCAAGATGATCCATCTCGGCAAGAACACGTCGAGCCGGATCATTTCCAAGGGCATTGCCGCGGGGCGCTCCGATAACACCTATCGCGGTCTTGTGTCCGCACATCGCAAGGCGACCGGCGCGCGCAACTTCACCAACTGCGATTCATTGCTGATTGGCAATCACTGCGGCGCGCATACGGTGCCCTATATCGAAGCCAAAAACTCTTCCACGGTGTTCGAGCACGAAGCAACGACCTCGAAAATTTCCGAGGAGCAGTTGTTCTATTGCAGGCAGCGCGGTCTCTCCGCGGAAGATGCGGTCGCACTGATCGTCAACGGTTTCGTGCGGGACGTGCTGCAGCAGCTTCCCATGGAATTTGCCGTTGAAGCGCAAAAGCTGATCTCGATCAGCTTGGAAGGCTCCGTCGGATAAATCGTAACCGATCTCATCCGGAAGGCGGCCGAAGGCTGTTGCGAAGGACGAGATCTTCTCATGGTTGGAGACCATTCTCGCCATGAGTTTCTAAAAAGAGATTGGAAAGGCACTGTCAATGCCATTGCTTGAAATCAAAAATCTGCACGCCAACGTCGACGACAAGAAGATCCTCAACGGTCTCGATCTCGTGATTGAACCGGGGAAGGTCCACGCCATCATGGGGCCGAATGGTTCGGGGAAGTCCACGCTCGCCCATGTGCTGGCCGGCAAAGCGGACTACGAAGTCACCGAAGGCGAGGTGCTGTTTCAGGGTGAGGACCTGCTCGACATGGAGCCGGACGAGCGCGCCGCCAAGGGCTTGTTCCTGGCGTTCCAATATCCGCTGGAAATTCCCGGCGTTGCCACGATGACGTTTCTGCGCACCGCGCTCAACGCGCAGCGCAAAAAACGTGGCGAGGCGGAATTGACGACGCCTGAATTCATGAAGCGGGTGCGTGATGTCGCTGCCAAACTCGACATCAATCAGGACATGTTGCGGCGCGCGGTCAATGTCGGGTTT
>DATAIA010000120.1:0-3113 GCA_036262895.1 Xanthobacteraceae bacterium | reverse complement strand
ATTTTGGCCAAGCGCGCACCGCGGTGATGTTTTAATCCAACTCCCTATCCGCTCGTCATGCCCGGCCTTGTGCCGGGCATCCACGCCGTGGATGGCCGGGATAAGCCCGGCCATGACGAACAGGAAGTCTTCCGATAATCGGATTTTATAACTCAGCCCCCATAAGGGCCGGTCGGATCATCAAGCGCTTGCAGCCGCGAGGCTGCCGCATGAGCAAAGCGCAGCAGCATACTTTTACGCGTTGCCGCAGCCAGGCGATGTTCCGGCGCATCGCGCACCATCATCGCCCCGAACGCATCGGCGATGATCAGCCCTGCATCGTCAGGAAAAATCTCCTGCGGCACGTGCGCGGCGGTTGCAAAGAAAAGCCGATCGCAATGCAGCCGATAGTCCGGCCATTTCTGGTCGACACGAAAATCTTCGATCGATGATTTGATTTCGACAATCCACAATTCGCCGTCGCCGCTGAGCGCCACAAGATCGGCGCGGCGACCGGAGGCAAGGGCAAGTTCGCTCACGGTTGAAAATCCAAGCGCATGGAGGAGCCGCCCGGTGCCGCGCGCGACGGCGCGCGCGGTTTGTGACTGGCGCCCGTCCGACGGCAGCCGTGAGTCCTCGACGATATCGATCGTCACGGTTTCGATTTTCATCGCTTCAGTCATAGCCATAACCAGGGCAACAGAACGACAGATAACTACTCCGCTGCCGAACGGGCTGCTGAATTGGCCGCGCGGGCGCGTTCGGGAAATGCGTTTGCGAGCGCCGTACGTTCTGCGGCGATCACACCGCACTCGGTGATCAGCGCTGTAATCAGCCGGGCAGGGGTCACATCAAAGGCGTAATTGGCAACCGGCGAACCATCGGGGACAATTGTCACGGTTTCGATCCGTCCGTCTGCGGTGCGCCCCGTCATGCCAGAGACTTCCTCGCCGTCGCGCTGCTCAATCGGAATATCAGCAAGACCGTCGTTGACGGTAAAATCGATGGTGGGGGAGGGGAGCGCCACATAAAACGGTACGGCATTGTCCTTTGCCGCGAGCGCTTTCAGATAAGTTCCAATCTTGTTGCAGACGTCGCCGTTCGCGGCCACGCGGTCCGTGCCGACAATGACGAGATCAACGAGGCCCGTTTGCATCAGATGCCCACCGGTATTGTCCGCGATCACCGTATGCGGCACGCCGTGATGACCGAGTTCCCAGGCGGTGAGCGAGGCGCCCTGATTGCGCGGGCGCGTTTCATCGACCCACACATGGATCGGAATGCCGCGATCATGCGCCGTGTAAATCGGAGCAAGCGCGGTGCCCCAATCAACCGCCGCAAGCCAGCCCGCATTGCAGTGCGTGAGAATGTTGATCGGCCCCTTCGCTTGTTTGGTGCGCGCAAGCGTTTCAATCAGCCCGGCGCCGTGTTGGCCAATCGCTTGATTGATAGCGATATCTTCATCGCAGATGTCACCCGCGCGGCGATAAGCGGCCGCCATTCGTTCAGAGACAGGCTTTGGCTGAACCGCCGCCACCATTTGATCGAGCGCCCATTTGAGATTGATCGCGGTTGGCCGTGTGGCATACAGCAACTGGTAAGCCCGGGCGAGTGCCGCATCGGAGGCATCAGTGCGCAGCGCGAGGCACATGCCGTAGGCCGCGGCAGCACCAATCAGCGGCGCGCCACGCACTTGCATCGTGCTGATGGCTCGCGCGGCATCGTCAACGCTGGTCCACCGCGCCGTTTCGAAACGATGCGGCAGCCGGGTCTGGTCGATGACACCGACCGACCAGCCGTCCGGCCCGACCCAGATCGTCCTGAAATGTTTGCCGTCAACCTTCATGGGTCGCCTTTAAATTTCTCCACTCATAGCCCTGTTCGCCCGGCAAACAAAGGGTGGCGGTTTGGCCTTGCAAACAAAGGATTTCAGCTTTCGCGGAAAGCCTCTCAGCCAGTCGTTGCCCGGCTTGACCGGGCAACCCAGTAATCACATGAGCTATTTTGGGGTAATCCCTGGGGTCGCAATTACCCGGCGAGTTTACTGGATTGCCCGCCTTCGCGGGCAATGACGGAGATGGTGGTGGCAGGAGCCGTCCTGCTTGCTCCTTCCACCCGGATGCCGCACTCTCAGGCCCGCTAAAAGACGGATCTGGGGAAGGCTAATCGTGAACGTCAATTATGAAGCCGAATACGATAATCGCGCGCGGGTGCCGGAATTTCCCGTAATTCTGGCGCGGTGGCAGAGTGAGTCGATCGCCTATCGCGAGGAAACGACCCATGCCGGCCGCGCGGAGCTTAACGTTCGCTACGGCAAAACCGACCGTCAAATCCTGGATTTGTTTCTGCCGAAAGCCGGCGCCGCGGCCCCGCTCGCGCTGTTTTTTCACGGCGGCTATTGGCGCGCGCTTGCACCTGCGACCTTCAGTCAAATGGCGCGCGGACTGAACGCGCGCGGTGTTGCGGTTGCGGTCGTTGGCTACGACCTCTGTCCGGAGGTGTCGATTGCAGACATTGTCGTGCAGGCGCGCCAGGCCTGCATTTATTTGTGGCGACGGTTCGGCCGCCGCGTGATGGTGTATGGCCATTCGGCCGGCGGCCATCTCGCGGCCTGTCTGCTCGCGACGGATTGGAAGAAACTGAGCCCCGACATGCCGGAAGATTTTCTTCCCACGGCCTATTCGATTTCCGGTCTGTTTGATCTCAAGCCGATGATGCACGTCGCGATGAACGAGGACTTCCGGCTTGATGACAAGGAAGCGACGCGGGTTTCTCCACTCACCTGGACGCCCCCAAAGGGGCGCGTGTTAGATGCCGTTGTCGGCGCGCTTGAAAGCAGCGAATTCCTGCGCCAGAGCCGGGAGATAGCTGATGTTTGGGGAAGGACCGGCGTGACGACGCGCTATGAGGCCATCGCAGACGCCAATCATTTCACGGTGCTTGATCCGCTCACCGATCCAAACAGTGCGATGGTGGAGCGGCTCATGAAGCTGGTGGGGCAGGCGAATTCAATTAAGGCTTAGAGTCGTCATTCCCGCGCATGCGGGGAATCCAGTACACCCTATTCAACAATCGGCGGCGTTTACTGGATCGCCCGGTCAGGCCGGGCGATGACGAGCGGAAAGTTTTTTGTT
>DATAIA010000119.1:0-2076 GCA_036262895.1 Xanthobacteraceae bacterium | reverse complement strand
ATCTTCATCAGTCCCGTTAGTCCCCCGAACGTGATCCACACAAATAGCAAGAGAGGGATTTGCTTGTATTCACCAAGACCGATCCCTGAGAATAATAAAGTGATCCACTCACTGGCCGATCGCCATTCCACATCGAAACCGATCAGGCCCTGGTTGCCGCCGCTGAAGTCAGTGTTTTGCAGGATGTGCCGAACGATCTCGGCAAATGCGATCGTCACGATTGCGAACTGATCCGGCCCGAGCCTGCTCGTTGACCATCCAATTACCATCGCGACCGCAGCAGATAAAACCAGAGACGCCGAAAATGCCAACCACAGGGAAAACCCGGCTTCGGCGACCAGTATCCCTGCCCCGTAGGCACCGATTGCCATAAACCCTGCCTGGCCGAAATTCAGCAGACCCGTGACTCCGGTGTTAAGCTGGAGCCCGAGCGTGAGTATTCCGTAGATGCCCGCGATCACCCCGACATTGATCCAGAAATCCACGCTCATGGGCGACGCTGCGCGCGAGCGAAGATGCCGCGAGGTACAGCAAGGAGCATGAGAACCAGGAAAACCAGAGCCACGAGGGGCTTCCATTTTGCGCCGAGCAACAAAGCAGACCATTCCTGGGAGAGGCCAATCACCAAGCCCCCGAGCATTGCGCCGTAGATATTGCCAATTCCGCCAAGCGTGGCCGCAGCAAACAAGCTGAGCAACAAGGTCAGACCGAAATTTGGATTGAAACTTCCGACAGCTGTCGCATAGACAATGCCGGCGGCGCCAGCCAGCAGGCCCGACAAGAGTGATGTGAGATCTATGGTGTGCCCGACACCGATACCGCAAACTTCGGCAAGCAGACGATTGTCAGAAACCGCCCGCATCGTCTTCATCGCACCACTGATCCACAGGCCTGTTGCAAGTATCGACAAAGCTGCCAGGGCCATGACGAAACCGAGCGCCTGTTGGGTCCCCACGCGAAAAGGCCCTAAAACCATCGTCGACAGGACGTCAATATCGAACGATCGTGACTCGCTGCCGCCAAAAAACTGAATCGTGAAGCGAATGAGAAAGCTTAATCCTATTGCGGACAAGAAGCATTGAAGTGTGCTTGCGCCAGCATTCCGTAATGGGCGCCAAACGAGTTTTTCGGCCAGAATCGAGAGAAGCGCTGTCCCCAAGATGGCCAGCAGCACCGACAGCGGCAGTGGCGTACCCAGCGCGGTGAACATCAATGTGAAGTATGCCCCAGCAACGAGAAAATCACCGTATGCGAGGTTCACGAGTTTCATGACGCCCATTATGAGCGTCAGCCCCATTGCACCGAGGCCGAGGTAGCTACCAGTTACAAATCCGTTGATCGTCGCTTGCGAGACTTTCACGGTTCCAAAAAATGCAATCAAGCAGAGGAAGATAAAGAAGAGAGATACCAGCAGTTTCGCCGGTTTCGGCACTCCCGTAAAGTAGGCTTGCGCGGTAGCTGACACTCTCAAGCCTCGGCCACTCCTCCGGTTCGTCAAAGCTTACCTCACGTCGATTTGCCTGACCGTCACCTGCTCGCCGTTCCGATACTGGAATATATCATAAAGACCGCTCGTGGGATCTCCGTTCGGCGCAAAGCGAAATGCTCCCGACACCCCGATATAATCAATCGGTCTTCCCGCCGCGGCATCCTTCACGGCCTCCGCCAACGTCTCAAGGGTGAATTGCCTCGCCCCTTCCTTTGTCACCTCGCGGACCTTTTGGCGAATGAGCTCTGGATCGGTTGCACCAGCCTCAATGGCCGAAAGAACACAGAGAATGCCCGCATCGAACACATTCGCCGCATAGGAACCGGCTTCCGCCCCTCCCGCCTGCCGCCAAAGTTCGTTGAACAGTCGGTATGCCGGGGTTCCACGGGGGGATCCGCCGGCAACGCCGTAAGCCCCGTTGATGGCCCGCGCCGGAATGCTCTTGGGCACTCTGGCGAAAGACAATGCATCCGCAACAAACAGTTTGTTTGGGTCGAATTTACCACTGCGGACGAGTGCTGCCCCGAGCCTCGCGTAAGTGTCGGGATAATCGATGACGACGTAGGCGTCGGGATTTTCGTCGAAAA
>DATAIA010000118.1:0-2866 GCA_036262895.1 Xanthobacteraceae bacterium | reverse complement strand
GCGCCTTGATCCGCGCATCCTTAAGCACTGGTTCAGCATCGGGGATGGGCGGCTGATTGCCAAGAAGCGGTCGATCATAGGTTTGGATGAAACTTTTCAGACCTTTGAGCATGACGGCCGGCGTATATTCGCCGCCGAGCGGCAGCATGTCTTTGCCATGCACCTTGGTGTAGATCTCGCGGCGCCGCATCAGCGTGTGCAGCGATTGCTCGATATATTCCGGCGCGCCTTCCTCGATCATCAGCACGGCAGCCTTGCCGGCGCAGAACGCGACCACCTCGTCGTCGATGAGCGGATAGGCGACATTCATCACATAGATCGGCACGACCGAATGGCCGAATACATCGGCAAGGCCGAGCTGTTGCAGCGCCCGCATCACCCCGTTGTAATGACCACCGAGGGTAATGATGCCAATCTCGCCTTCGGCAGGGCCGAAGGTTTCGTTGAGTTTTCTCTCTTTGATGAAGTTGATGGCTGCCGGCCATCGGCGCTCCAGCTTATCCTTCTCATGGAGGAAGTTTGCGGGCGGCAGGACGATGCGGTTGACGTCGCGCACCGGATTTTCGAGCGCGTGTTGCAGCGTGTGGGCAGGGCGCTTGTTGTCTTTGGCAACGAACTGGCCATGCACATGGCAGGCACGGATGCGCACCTGCAACATGACCGGCGTGTTGGACGCTTCCGAAAGCTCGAACCCGTCTTCCACGGCTTGGACGATGGAGGGGAGGTTTGGGCGCGGATCGAGAAGCCAAATCTGCGATTTCATTGCAAAGGCGTGGCTGCGCTCCTGCATGATGGAGGAGCCTTCGCCGAAATCCTCGCCGATGATAATCAGCGCGCCGCCGTTGACGCCTCCCGAGGACAGATTGGAGAGCGCGTCAGAGGCGACATTCGTGCCGGCGGTCGACTTCCATGTAACCGCTCCCCGAACAGGATACATGACGGAGGCAGAGAGCATGGCGGCGGCCGCCGCCTCCGAGGCAGAGGTTTCGAAATGAACGCCGAGGTCCGCCATGACGTCTTTAGCGTCGGCCAATACATCCATCAGATGCGAGATGGGCGCCCCTTGATAGCCGCCGACGTAAGAGACGCCGGACTGCAACAGCGCTTTGGTGATGGCGAGAATGCCTTCCCCGCGGAAGATTTCGCCCTCGCCGAGCCTCAAATCCTGCACTTCGCGTGCGAATGACCGCTCGACCATCGTTGGCCCCCCCGTCCGTTGGCCGGATCATATTTATATGCATAAGCATGTTTATGTAGGCCGAATTGTCAACCGGAAGGATTCCGAACTCGGCCTAATCGATGCCGGGCTTAATCGGCGTCGTGCCCGCGTCGACACGTTTGACCAACAACGAACCAAGCGGTGAACAATATGCCGACACAGGTTTTGGTTGTTCGTGCTGCCTTGCGATGGCTGCCCTAAGGCCAAGGATGATGAGATCGGGTCGCGGTAATTGCAGGCTTGAGCTTCTCAGCGCCGGGCCGCAACCGGAACTTTACGCGTCTGATCTGGAAGGGTTTTGAGTGCGATTGAAGTGGGGTGTCGAAACCCGCTTTGAAGAACTCGCGGCATTTGCACTGTCGGGACGTTCCGATGGAACAAGAGACAGCTGCCCTCGTTCATTTTTGCATGAGATGCGACTTTTTGGAAATTGGTTGGCCCGAGCGCTGCTTTGGCTTGCGTGCCTGAATTTACATGTCGTCATGGTTTGATCGGTTTGTGTTCCTCGTCATCTGTATCGCCGTGTCCGCTGCAGCTATGCTCGCCGGATGGATCTCGTTTATTGATCCGGTTCAACAAAGTTCGCCAACGCGAAACGGCGTAACAGCTCTCGGGGTCCCGCTGGAATGGCAGCTCAATTTCTCGCACCCGTTCTCACCTCTGCAAAGCAAACTTTATGGATTGCATAATTTCCTTCTTGGAATTGATCTTTTTATCTGCGGGCTTGTAACGGTATTGATTATTTACATCTGCTGGCGATTTCGTGCCTCAAAGAACCCGGTTCCGTACCGAACAACCCACAACACGCCGCTGGAAGTGACGTGGACCGTAATCCCGGCGGTTCTTCTGATGTTCATTGCGATACGCTCTTTTCCCATTCTGCTCGAATACGACACGATCCCCGACGCCGATATCACCGTCAAAGTGACGGGCCGACAATGGTATTGGGATTATGCTTATCCCGATAATGGCGGATTGCAGTTCTCCAGCAATATTGTTCCGTCTGATGCATTGCCGGCTGATCAAAGAGCGTTGCGCCTCCTTGCCGTTGACAACGAGGTGGTGTTGCCCACGAACACCAACATTCGGATTCAAATTACCGCTGGTGATGTTGTCCATTCCTGGGCTGTTCCGGCACTTGGCGTTAAGCGCGATGCAATCCCGGGAAGGCTGAACGAAGTATGGACCCGCATAGAACGGGAGGGGATCTATTACGGTCAATGCTCCGAGCTATGCGGACGTAACCACGCCCTGATGCCGATCGCGGTCCGGGCTGTTTCGCGCGAGCGTTTTGATCAATGGCTTGCTGAGGCGAAGCAGAAATTTGCTCTGGTGACGAATTTGCGAGATCCGCAATGATTCCAGGGAACGAGAATTGACATGAGCAGCGACGCTTCGTCGGAGGAAAACGTAAATCATTCCGCTCCGAGTGGGGTGAGCAGATGGCTTTCGTCCACAAACCACAAGGATATCGGGAAGCTCTACCTTGTATTTAGCGGATGTGCGGGGGTCATCGCTGTTTCCCTTTCCGTCATCATGCGAATGGAATTGCAATCGCCTGGCGTACAATTTCTCCTCGATGCAGCCGGAAATCCGAACGCCCAACTTTTTCATGTATTGGTTTCGGCGCATGGATTGTTGATGATG
>DATAIA010000117.1:0-2879 GCA_036262895.1 Xanthobacteraceae bacterium | reverse complement strand
TCTCTCGGCGCATCAGAGCGTCGACCACAATCCATGTCTTGAAAACATGCTGCGCGCCACCAATCCGGCAAAGTAGCCGCCCTGCAGGATGGCCTCCGCGGTCATGATGTTCAGGAACGTGCGGAAAAAGCCAAATCCCGCGTCAATCGAATAGATGATTGACGCAATCAAAACCAATCCCACGAATATCAGAAACACTCTTAGGCGGAGCGTGAGTCCGACCACGAATCCGACCACGCTGAGACCGACTGCGATATATCCAATCATGCCGGTGCACTCTGCTAGCTATAATCTGGGGCGCCGCGCGGAAGAAAACTCGAAGGCAATGATTCCGCGAGGCTCACTGCTCGCATTTGCGCTTCAACGAATTACCCAACACCACAACGAATCAGCAGGTACCAAACGGATCATGCCACGGTTGCAAGCTGAGTTGGTCGCCTTGCGTCCGTGGGATTCTCAAAATGCCAATCCCTGACTCAACAGTGCCAAGCCCTGATTCCGCGGCATGTTTGCGATGCGAAACGTGCCAACAGCATCCTTTGGAATCTGCGCCGCTCAGGGACCAGCGCTGATTTGCCTTAAAAGAAAGTAAGCGATGGGGCGGAAGTTTGTTCCTGCATCCTACTGTTGCGCAATTGCAACGGGTATCGCAAAACGCCTGTTAGTAGGTCGTTGACCTCTTTGACGGTCGTGTGCCGCCCTATAGGGTCCGGATGGATGGGACTGCATCACTGTTTCCGGCCGAATCATGTCGGCAAGGTCACCAAAAGTGGCTCGAAACTTGCGCACCAAAGGGCCGGACTTGAAGACAATGACACGCGCATATTTCATTGAAGCGCTGGCCCGGTTCGCTGCCCAAGGGCGGTCGGCCACGGCGTTCGCGACACAATGTGTTTCGGTTGGCAGGGTGCGGTCCGGCTTTGCCGTCGCGGCTGCCGGTGCATTGTTGTCGGCCTGCGCGGTGCTGCCGGCCACTGGTCCCAAGAGCGATGCCATCCAGGCGTCCGCGACCGCGGGTTTGAGATCGACCAATGCGTTGCCTTATGCGCTGGTCGATGTCAGCGCCGACACGATCGGCTTTTTGTCTCAGCCGAATCTGATCACCTTCCAGGGCCAGTTTCCCGACAAGCGGCCGAAGCCTGAGCAGGTCGCCGGCGTTGGCGACGTCTTGAACGTGTCGATCTTCGAAGCCGCGCCGGGCGGCCTCTTCACGCCGGCGACCGCTGCAGGTGCGCGCCCCGGCAACTTCGTCGATCTTCCGGCGCAGGCGATCGATCAAAAGGGCAACATCTACGTTCCCTACGCCGGCGAGATTCCTTCCGCCGGTCGCACATTGCCGGACATTCAACAGGCCGTCGTTGCCAGGCTGCGCAATCGGGCCATCGAGCCTCAGGTCGTCGTCAGCCTGAATCAGCAGCACTCCAGCGTGGTCAGCGTGCTCGGCGATGTGAACACGCCCGGCGTGCTTGCGCTCAACAGCGTCGGCGAGCGGCTGCTCGCGCTCGTGGCGCGCGCCGGCGGTCCGAAATTCGAAGCGATCGAAAGCTATGTGACGCTGCAGCGCGACGGCAGGAAGGTGAAGGTGAACCTGGCGCGCGTGGTGCACGATCCGCGAGAAAACATCTTCATCCGGCCGAACGACGTCATCTTCCTCACCCGTGAATCGCCGACATTCACGGCGCTCGGGGCGCTGAACCAGAACGTGTTCGGCTTCAATTCGGAAATTCCGTTCGATACCGAGACGCTGACGCTGGCGCAGGCCATCGGCAAGGCGGGCGGGTTGAACGACAACCAGTCCGATCCGGCCGAGGTGTTTCTCTATCGGTATCAGAGCCGAGAGCTTCTGCAGAAGATGGGCGTCGACACGACCAGGTTTACCTACGACCGGATACCGACCATCTATCACATCAATCTGCGCGATCCCTCAGGCTACCTGCTGGCCGCCGGCTTCCAGATGCAGACCAAGGACGTGATGTTCGTAGCTAACGCCAAGGTGGTCGACTACTACAAGCTCCTGACGCTGATCAACAATACCGCGTCGACGGTCGGTAACACTGCCGCTACGGTCACCTCGGTTAACACGGCCGTCAAGACCAGGTGGTAGGTGCTGAACCTGCCACGCATGCCGTGCGATGACGCGCATCCCGCAATCTGCGGCGGTGACTGACAAACTGAAATCGATGCAGCAGTGGGCAACCGCCTGCGTGCTGGTGCTGGCGCCGCTGTTTTTTGGGTCGGTCGATCAGTTCTGGATCGCCATCTGGATTGTCACCCTCTCGTTCACGACGATTCTCGGCGTGTCCGTTCGCCTCAACATCGTTCAGGCCCGGGTCGTTTGGGCCTTTTTGATCGGTTGCTCGATCTACGCAATCGTCGCGGTAATCCAGGTCGTTCCGCGGCTGCTTGTTGCTCTGGACGATCCGATCTGGCAGCGGGCCAATGACGTCCTTGGCACGCATGTCGAGCCGCGAATCTCCAGCATCGCTGAAATCCCGCCTGTGGCGATCGGGCACTTTCTGCTGACTGTAACGGCTTTCTTGAGCGGCTTCTTTGCCGGGACTTCCCGGCGCGGTATCAGCCGAATCATTTCTGCGGCCAGGACGGCCATCCTGATCTATGCCCTCTACGGATTGGTGGCGCTGGCGATCACGCCGAACCTGCTGTTGTGGGCCCCCAAAGTCGCCTATCGCGGCAGCCTGACGGGGACCTTCGTCAACAAGAACACGGCTGCGACCTTCTTTGGCTGCGGGGCGATTCTCTGGTCGTGCTGGACCTATTCTGCCCTGCAATCGATCGAGAAGTCTTCGTTTCGGGTATTGCTGCTCAACTCGGTCAATGAGCGGGTCGCGATCAGCCTGATACTCCGGGCGTCCGCCGCG
>DATAIA010000116.1:0-1805 GCA_036262895.1 Xanthobacteraceae bacterium | reverse complement strand
GATGACCCTGCCGCTGCAACGCCCGTCCATCCGAGTGCTAGATCCGATGTCGGGCTTCTTCCTGGTTCGGAGAAGTGCGATCCGCGATATCCAGCTTCATACGCAGGGATTCAAGATCCTGCTGGAGATTCTTGTTCGCGGTGATATTCGTTCTGTTGAAGAAATTCCCTTCACCTTCGGCCAGAGATTCCAGGGTAAGAGTAAGGCAAGCGTGAAGGTGGGAATCGAGTACCTAAAGCTGCTCGCGCAACTTCGAAAACAGCGCCGGAAGTAGGCAGTGCGGCAGACGAGTTTGCACGATGCTGCGGACCACACGCTCACGCTGCCAGCAAGCTTTCGCGGCGCTTCCGAAAAATAGGCTTGATGCCGGTCCGCCATCTCTCATCAATTCCCACCAGAGTCCAGTCAACATCGGAAGAGACATAGCGCAGAATTGTGTCGGTCGCGGGATGAATGTGAAGGGCGGGCGCGACTAGATACAGGAGCGGGTTAGTGGCGGCCAACTCGCGTCCGGGAAAGTATCCGAAGCGCTGGAATTCTGCCCGCGTGTTGTGCCAGGCGACGCGTGACCAGTAATCAATGGCCTGCAGCGGCAACTGGATGTCCTCGTCTGCTTTTAATTCGACCACAGCCAGGCGGCCATCACGGGTAGTAGTCAGCACATCGATCATGGCACGATCGGAAGCGGTGAAGGCGGGGACTTGTGAGTACAGGCGGGTGTTATCGAGATGCTCGTCGATCGCACTCACATGGCGCACAACAATGGATTCCAGCCAGCGTTCTGGATGCATGCGGAACAGGGGATGGTCGTGAGGACCGTCCTCGTGACGAACCTCTCCGGCTTGTCGCAGGAGCCTGGAAAAATCGTCGAGGTTCGAGCCGCTTAGAACCCGCTCTTCAGCACCGAGCCCGAAGACGATCTCCGTCGTACTACGGAACGAGCCGGGCTCGTGGGCTACGCGGGCGCGGGCGAACTCGAGGCCGTGAAGCCGAAAAGCAATCTCCGCGGAAGAAATAATGCCCACCTCGGATTCAGCGAGGAGCATGCGCACTTTCAGGATGGCGTCGGCGAAGCGATTTAGAACGATTTCGTCCTCGGGACATTGCACCAGGCGGGTAAGCACGTTGCCGCGATCAGAGGAATCGATCTCCCGTACCGAATCATCGCGCTCGTGGAATTCGAAGAGGTGCCACTTGGCGGCCGTGTGGTTCAGATGCGCAATCCTCTCGCGTACGAGAGCAGAACAGCCTGTCGGAACAAACAATTTCAGACCTTCGACTGCGAGTTCATTCGCATGTGTGTGGCGGCATATGTCGAGCCACAAGATGCCAAAGGTCAGCGCCGCATCAATGGAGACTTGCGTCTCCTCGCTATTAACGCCCAGTACGGCGAAAGCGGAGCGCCCACGGCGCAACAACCCGCGAGTGTAGATCGGCCCAAAGGATCGCTCGAGATCCATAGCTGTGCTCAACTGCAGCAGCTTCCAGCCGGGGAACATTCGTTCCAGAATGCGTTGTAAGCGGCTGCGGTAGATGGCCCGACTGGTGCGCTTCATGGACGTGCTCCGACCGTCCCGCTCGCGACAGATCTCGAGTTTGGAGGGATGGGGATGGCCGAGGCGCTGGACCGTAAGCCGCAGGGCGTTGTTCTTGCTCTCGACCGCGAGCACTCGGCGCACAATGTTTCTCTCGGCAGACCAGAAGTGCAAGAGGCACTTACCGTGCTCCCCGGATACGGAATACCTGGCGGAGGAGAGGTCGAATGCGATTACCCCATCCTCCAGAACGACGGCACGGCACGAAGC
>DATAIA010000115.1:0-2058 GCA_036262895.1 Xanthobacteraceae bacterium | reverse complement strand
CAGCGCGGGCCATTCGCACCGGAGAAATCGATTTTGCCATTGCGGGTGGCGTTGAATCGATGACGCGCGCGCCCCTCGTCATGGGCAAGGCCCAAGAGGCGTTCCAGCGCAGCGCTGAAATCTTCGATACGACGATTGGCTGGCGCTTCATCAATCCGGTGATGAAGGCGCAATATGGCGTCGATGCCATGCCCGAGACCGGCGAGAACGTTGCCGAAGAATTTCAAGTCGCGCGCGCCGATCAGGATGCGTTTGCGTGGCGTTCGCAGCAGCGCGCGGGCAAGGCGATTGCGACGGGTTATTTCGCGGAAGAAATCGTTCCTGTGTCCATCCCGGGCGGAAAAGCCGGACCGATCGTCGTCGATAAGGATGAGCACCCGCGCCCCGAGACCACTCTTGAAGGGCTCGGCAAACTCAAGACGCCGTTTCGCAATCCCGGCACCGTGACGGCGGGCAATGCCTCGGGCGTGAACGACGGCTCCGCAGCGGTCATTATCGCTTCGGAGCGTGCCGTCAAAAAACATGGGCTGACGCCGCGCGCGAAAATTCTCGGGATGGCTTCGGCCGGCGTGCCGCCGCGCATCATGGGAATTGGTCCTGTCCCCTCGACCAGAAAGTTGATGGAGCGGCTCGGCCTGAAGATCAGTGACTTCGACGTGATCGAGCTGAACGAAGCCTTTGCCGCGCAAGCGCTCGCCTGCCTTCGTCAACTCGGCGTTTCCGACGATGCCGAGCACGTCAATCCGAATGGCGGTGCGATCGCTCTGGGCCATCCGCTCGGAATGTCGGGTGCACGTCTTGCTTTGACGTCCGCCCATCAGCTTGAAAAAACCGGCGGCAAATACGCGCTGGCCACGATGTGCGTCGGGGTTGGGCAAGGGGTGTCGCTCGCACTCGAGCGGGTTGTTTGATCGTCCGATTGGTGGACTGAATTCGAAAGAATGGAACGTCAGCTATGTCTCTGATTTATCCGCTCGATAGTCTGAAGGCTCATCCGGCACGTTTGTTTTCGGACTATCGCAGCACCGCGAAGCGCTCGCCGCAGAAGCCGCTCATCATCATGCCGCATACGCTCACCGAACTGACGGGGCCGGTCTATGGTCACGATGTCGTCAAGGCCGGCGATGAGGATCTGACCAAACAACATGCGGGCGAACCGATCGGCGAGCGCATTATCGTGCATGGGCGCGTACTTGACGAAGACGGCCGGCCGGTGCCGAACACGCTTGTCGAAATCTGGCAGGCGAATTCCTGCGGGCGCTACATCCATGTCGTCGATCAGCACCCGGCTCCACTCGATCCGAATTTTACCGGGGCCGGTCGTGCCGCGACCGACGATCAGGGCTATTATAAATTCATCACCATCAAACCGGGCGCGTACCCCTGGGGCAATCACCACAATGCCTGGCGGCCGGCGCACATTCACTTCTCGCTGTTCGGACACTCGTTTGTGTCGCGCCTCGTGACGCAGATGTTTTTCCCGGGCGACCCGCTGTTCCCGTTCGATCCGATTTTCAATTCGGTCACGGACGAGAAGGCGCGGGCGCGAATGGTCTCCGCCTTCGATCTTGAAAATACGATTCCCGATTGGGCGCTGTGCTTCCGGTTTGACATCGTGCTGCGCGGTCGCAATCAGACGCCAATGGAGCATTGAGAATGTCAGGCATTACACCGTCGCAGACGGTCGGTCCGTACTTTGCGTATGGACTGACGCCGGGGAAGGACTACGACTGGTCCGCGGCCATTGAAAACAATCTGGTTACGCCCGACGTTTCCGGCGAACGGATCCGCATCGAAGGGCGTGTATTCGATGGCAATGGTGCCGTTGTCTCCGACGCCATGATCGAAATCTGGCAGGCGGATGGCGCCGGGCGTTATGCGCATCCATCCGACCAGCGGGCTTTGCCCAACAGCGCCTTTAAAGGGTTCGGCCGCTGCGGGACGGATGCGAAGGGGGTGTTTAGTTTCGAGACCATTAAGCCCGGGTCGGTCCCGGGCTCTGACGGAAAGCCGCAGGCGCCGCACATTGCCGTTGTGATCTTCGCGCGCGGCATGCTG
>DATAIA010000114.1:0-4817 GCA_036262895.1 Xanthobacteraceae bacterium | reverse complement strand
GGTCGGTAGATCTGCAGATGCGGTGAGAGCGGTCGCTGCACGGGAGCCTTCATATTGGACATGGCCGGGTTACCCCACACAGACTTCGCCTGCCCTGAACTTGAGGGCGCAGGAAGGCCTGCTTCGTGACATTTCTTTCGTAAAGCAGATGCGGGACGCGAGTGCAATGCCGCACTTCCACCTTAAATGCGCCGAACCGCCGCCATAGCTGCAAACATTGCAGGTATGAGCCTGCTGCATATAACAAAAGTCTGGTATACCAGCGCGATGGATTTGCCGTTCCTATCCCATTCGCGGCGAGCTTGATCAAATGGTCAGCTCGGCAACAGGACCCAGTAATCCAGATCCAGGATCACAGCCGGATCATAATCCTCACCGGTCTTCCCCGGAAAGTCGGCGCACGGCCGGTCCTTAGTCGCAACCGTCCGCAACCGGAGCGCACCCACATCCTGCCGCGCCGGCAGCACCGCCGTGTCGAGCACCTGCGACCAGGCAAATACGGTATCGCCGGCAAAGAGCGGCGAAACATGCCGACCGCCATTAATGCCGGCGATATGGAACGCATTGGCCAGCCCATTAAACGACAAGGCACGGGCAAGCGAAATGACATGCCCCCCATAAATCAGCCGTCGCCCGAACCGCCCCTGGCGCTCCGTAAATGCGTTGAAATGAACCCGGGCCGTATTTTGGTAGAGCCGGGTTGCGACCTGATGTTCGGCCTCTTCAACGGTCATGCCGTCGCAATGATCGATCCTCTCCCCGACAGCATAGTCGCCAAAGCGATGCGGGCTGCCAGACGATGTAAAGTCGTATTGCCCGACATCGATCGGAGGACAGGCTTTGCCAAGCCCATCGGGAGGCACACTTTCGGGAAGGCTTGGCACGACATCGCCGGGCGTCGGCGCCGCCTCGTCGCGCTTTCGCACCATGACCCAGCGGACATAATCGAGCACTTCCACACCGCTCTGATTGAACCCGGTGGAGCGCACATAGACGATCCCGGTCTTGCGGCTGGCATTTTCTTTCAAACCGATAACACGCGACACCGCGGTCAATGTGTCGCCGGCATAGACCGGCGCTAAAAATCGACAGTCCGCGTATCCGAGATTGGCAACGGCATTGAGCGAAATGTCCGGAACGGTTTTGCCGAAAACCGTATGAAAGACGAGGAGATCATCGAGCGGCGCTTGCTGGTAGCCGATCCGCTGCGCAAACACATCCGACGACTGGACCGCAAATCGCGTTCCATAAAGCGCCGTATAAAGGGCGGCGTCGCCGACACTCAGCGTTCGCGGCGTCGCATGCTTGATCACCTGATCGACGCGAAAATCTTCAAAAAAATTGCCGATCACTGTTTTGTTCATCGGATGCCTCAACCGCACTCTTGCGTCATTGCCCAAACATGCTGATATGGCCACGAGTGTGGTTTTGGATTTGGCGCTCCAATACTGTTCGCGGCGAGGTCGAATAGGATCATCAAATCCAAAACACTAGAAATTCTTAATCTTGCTCATGTCCCTGTAATCTCGACCTTTGTACCAGAGTGTGCCGGACACCACGAACGCCGGAATCACCACGAACGCCGGAATCAGGGTACAAGCGCAGCAAATCAAACGAAAGCCGTTCAATGTCGAGCGCAACCAGCGAAGTCAATGGAACAGGCTCTGCCTTGTCATCGGGTCACACCATTCACCCGCTTTGGGTGCGGTTGACGCATTGGATCAATGCCCTCGCAATGTTCGTGATGATCGGATCGGGTTGGCAGATCTATAATGCCTCGCCGCTCTTTGCCTTCGTGTTTCCGCCCTCGATCACGTTAGGCGGATGGTTGGCCGGTGCGCTGCTGTGGCATTTTGCGGCAATGTGGTTGTTGGTGGCAAACGGCATTCTCTACATCGCGATGGGAATTTCGAGCGGCCGTTTTCGCAAAAAAATGCTGCCGCTGCGTGTCGGCGAAGTGATTGCCGATCTGCGTGCCGCATTGACCGGCCGCCTCACTCATGACGATCTCTCGGTCTACAACACCATTCAAAAAATTCTCTATCTTGGCGTCATCTGTGCCGGCATTGTGATCGTCGCCTCCGGGCTTGCAATGTGGAAACCGGTGCAGCTCCGCCTGCTCGCCGATGTGTTTGGCGGATATGACGCAGCCCGTTTCGTGCACTTTTTTGCAATGGCGGCCATCGTCCTGTTCATTGCGATTCATGTGATCATGGCTTTGATCGTGCCCAAAAGCCTGATTGCAATGCTGCGCGGCCGCTAGAGCATGATCCGGAAAAGTGGGAACCGGTTTTCCCTCGGGACAAACGCAGAGCGTTTGCCCGGAGATCATGCTCAACAAAAAGATGGAGCACGATGACGTTTCAATCTTACTTTATCGCGCTCTAAGGAACCGAAAATGATACGTCGTCCAAAAATTCTTTCTGCGAGCGACGCCAATCTGCTCGTCAAGGATGCGGCAAAGTTGCTGCCCGATCCGACGAGGCGTTTGTTCCTGCGCGGCGCGGGAAGCGTCGGCGCGCTCGCACTCCTCACGGGATGCGACATCATCGACGGGCAAACATCCGAGCAGGCGCTGCGCGCCGTCTCTCGTTTCAATGATCGCGTGCAAGCGTGGCTCTTCAATCCCAATCGGCTTGCGCCGAGCTATCCGGAAAGCGCGATCACGCGCCCATTCCCGTTCAACGGATTCTATGACGAAGACGATGCGCCGGATGTTGACGCGGAAGATTACAAACTGGCGATTGGCGGGCTTGTGTCAGACAAGTCACCTTGGACGCTCGATCGGCTTTATGCGCTTCCGCAGGAAACTCAGATTACGCGGCATGTCTGTATCGAGGGCTGGAGCGCTGTCGGCAAGTGGACCGGCGTTCCATTACGTGAGTTCCTCAACCGCATTGGCGCCGACACCAACGCCTCTTACGTGTTCTTTCGCTGTGCTGAGGGCTACACGTCATCAATCGATATGCCGACCGCGCTACATCCGCAGACACAAGTAACATTCAAGTTTGATGACAAAATCCTCACCCGCAAATACGGCTTCCCGATCCGCATTCGCATTCCGACCAAGCTTGGTTTCAAGAGCCCGAAATATGTGGTCGAGATGTCGGTCACCAACGAATATCGCGGCGGCTACTGGGAAAACCAGGGCTACAACTGGTTCAGCGGATTGTAGCATTTTTGAGCGCAAGTGTTTGAATGCCGCGGACAGTTGCTCTTGCGCAGCTTCGATAAAATTATCCCCCCACCCCTAACCCCTCCCCACCACGCGCAAGTGCGCGCGGGGGGAGGGGAATCGACCAAATAACTGCTCTGGTCTTCTTCATAGTCACGGAGCCGGCAAATTGATTCCCCTCCCCCCGCTTTAGCGGTGGGGAGGGTGGGGGGCGCTCACTAGCGAGAGCTCGCCTTGCCAAGAGCGGGCCCGCGCTTTAGCAATCCCGGCGGTCCACAATAGATGAAGGCGAGGTTTGCGCGATGGCGACCCACAAATTCCTGCTGCTGCCCGGAGATGGTATCGGCCCCGAAGTCATGGCGCAGGTCACGCGTCTGATTGATTGGATGAATAAGCGTGGGCTTGGCTCTTTCGAAACCGAAGAAGCGCTGGTCGGCGGCTGTTGTTATGACAGCTATGGAGTTGCCATCACCGAGGACACGATGGCGAAGGCGCAGCAAGCTGACGCGATCCTGTTGGGAGCGGTTGGTGGCCCAAAATGGGACGGCGTGCCCTACGATGCGCGCCCGGAGGCGGGCCTGCTGCGGCTACGCAAGGATCTCGGACTATTCGCCAATATCCGCCCCGCGGTTTGCTATCCGGCGCTTGCTGAAGCTTCAAGCCTGAAGCGCGAGGTTGTCGAGGGCCTCGATATTGTTATCGTCCGCGAACTGACTGGCGGCGTCTATTTCGGCGAACCAAAAACTATCACCGACATCGGCAATGGCCAGAAGCGTGCCGTCGATACTCAGGTCTATGACACCTACGAAATTGAGCGCATCGCCCGCGTAGGCTTCGAACTTGCCCGCACACGCCGCAACAAGCTGACTTCAACCGAGAAGCGCAACGTGATGAAAACCGGCGTGCTTTGGAATGAAGTCGTTTCCCAGGTCCACAAGCGCGAATACTCCGATGTCGAGCTTGAACATCAGCTTGCCGATTCCTGCGGCATGCAACTGGTGCGCTGGCCCAAACAATTCGATGTCATCGTCTGCGATAATTTGTTTGGCGACATGCTGTCCGATGTTGCGGCCATGCTGACCGGGTCGCTTGGCATGCTGCCGTCGGCATCGCTCGGCGAAGTCGACGTCAAAACCAAAAAAAGAAAGTCGCTTTACGAGCCGGTGCATGGCTCGGCCCCGGATATCGCCGGCAAGAATGCAGCAAATCCGATTGCGATGATCAGCTCATTCGCAATGGCGCTGCGCTATTCACTCGGCATGATCAAACAAGCCGACCTGATTGAAGCAGCAATTGCCGCAGCGCTTGCCAAGGGCCTGCGCACGGCGGACCTCAAGTCTGAGGGAACGACGGTCGTCGGCACTTCGCAAATGGGCGAGGCGATCATCGCGGAAATGGAACGGCTCGCTGCGTAAGCGGCCCCACCAAGCGCTCCCGAGGTCGGATATATCCGACCTCGGGGATTTATCTACTTAGTGGATTGAATAGTAATTCCAAGCAGGCATCGGAGTCTTTTCGATCGGCCAATTCGAGCTATCCCCGGCACGAGGCTGCTTGGCCGTCACTTCAGTGTGCGAGGGAGACAGCCCGAAGAAAAGACCAAAGACCCCGGCGACCATAACCGACAAAAATATTGTTCTAA
>DATAIA010000113.1:0-8553 GCA_036262895.1 Xanthobacteraceae bacterium | reverse complement strand
TCCTAAGCGTCCGCTCGGGATGGTTACTGAAATCCGACCGAGGGCCAACGAACTGTCGCGGGATGGCGGCATGCCACCCAGTCGGCAGCCGGCGCGTCAAACGTGCCGGCCGATCCGGGCTCCTAAAGTCTTTGTGTACACCTTACTGAATTCGACGCCCCAAAAGAATAGCTGCGCCGAGTAGTATACCCACAGCAGCACGACGATCGGAGAGCCGGCAGCACTATACGTCGACCCAAACCTCGCATGCGCGAAGTAGAGGGCCATCAATTGTTTGCCGACCATAAAGAGGAGTGAGGTGATGGCGGCTCCGAGCGCGACGTCGCTCCACTTCAATCCAACGTCCGGAACGATTTTGTAAAGGGCTGCAAACAGCACTGTTACTAGCAGAAATATGATCGTGAACGTGGCGCCCCGCGGCACATCTATCCTCGTGGCCGTGATCCATGCGTTCAACACCAGAGAGAGCAGCAGCAGGAGACCTATAGCCAACACCGCCACAAAGGAATAGAAGCGATCCCGGATCAGACGAATGACGGTTGCAGCATTGGTTCGCTCCTTCGGATGCGGAACATCCCAGATTGTGTTCATCGCATCGTGCAACTCTACAAACATCGAAGATGCGCCAAATGCCAAAGTCGCCAAGCCGAGCGCAGTAGCAATCAGGCCTGTTCGGGGCTGGTAGGCTCCCCTGATGATGTCCTGAACTGTCCGTGCTACATCAGGTCCAGCGAGGCCACGGATTTCCAATGCGAGGCGGCCTTGGGCCGCGTCTTGCCCATAAACAACGGCCGCCACTGCAATAGCAATAACAACAATGGGAGCCAGCGACAGCAGAGCGTAGAATGCGACGGCCGCGCCCAGGCGCGGAGCATTATCGTTCATCCATTCGTTCGATGCCTGCCTGATCATTCCCGGCAAAGCCTTGAGCAAAAGCCATGAACGCCTGCTGCTGTGGTCAGAGGCGTTTGGCCACGGAGGTTGCAACTCTCGGCACATCTCAAACTCAAATCAGATGGATAACGATGCGCGGGTGCCGGGCAGAACGGGATCGGAACTGAACCATGGTGAGCCGTCCATCAACCGGAGGTTGTCGCGTCCGCCACTTCACGTATTTCGGCGATCCGGTTCTGCAACGTCCGCAGGCTAATCCCCAACATCTCGGCAGCGCGTTTGCGATTGCCGTGCACGTGCTCGAGGGTGAGTTGGATATAGGCCTCTTCGATCTTCGTGAGTGGCTGGCCAGGCCGAAGCATTATGGGACCCTCGTAGTCGGCCGACGGCCGGGCATACGGGCCCGGGCTTGTACCGAACGTTGGGGAAGGAAGGTGTATCAGCCGGATCAAACCCTCACCCGCAACGATGGTGGCTCGTTCGAGAATATTCCGTAGCTCCCGCACATTGCCCGGCCAATCATACCGATGCATCAGATCCAACACTTCGGCATCGACCCCTGCAACACGGGTACCGTACTTCTTGTTCAAATTCTGCAGCATCACATCCGCGATCGGAGGGATATCTTCCTTATGTTCGCGCAGCGGAGGAATTACGATTTGGAATACACTCAGCCGATAATAAAGCTCTTCGCGCAGATGCGTTCCGAGTTCCTGGCTGGTTGCTGCAAGCACCCGGGCGTCTACAGCGATTTCGTGCTTACCGCCAAGCCGGCGCACGCGCAGGTCCTCGAGAACCCGCAGTAGCTTCGGTTGTGTGGAGAGGGGCATCTCGCCGATCTCATCGAGGAATAAGGTCCCTCCGTGGGCCTGCTCGAAGCAACCGGCCGAACGCTCCATGGCTCCCGTAAACGCACCTTTCTCGTGGCCGAACAATTCGCTCTCAATCAGAGTCTCGGGCAAGGCAGCCGCATTGATCGCGACGAAAGGCCCATCGCTGCGCGGGCTGGATTTATGGATCTCCCGCGCAACCAGTTCCTTCCCTGTGCCGCTCTCACCACGGATCAATACGGGTGCTGAGGTCGGCGCCACCTGCCTGATCAGCGAAAAAATCTGCTGTATCGCGGGGGAAGTTCCCACCAAGTCGCCAAGTACACCGCGAAGGCTCAGGTCGCGTTTGAGCTCGTCAGTCTTCTGCAGACTCCTGTTGTGGCGAATGGCGCGCTCCAGAAGAATCATCAAAGCGCGCCGTTCCACTGGCTTCTCCAGAAACCAGAACGCCTTGAGGTCATGGACGGCAGAAAGCGCCTTCTCCATGCTGCCAAAGCCCGTGAGTGCGATTGTTGGGGTGAGGTCGCCGCTTTCTTTTAGTCGGCGGAGCAGCTCGAAGCCGTCCATGCGCGGCATGATCAAATCCGCAACAATGACATCTGCATTGAAGGTACTGAGCCGTTCCAGCGCTTCCGGCCCGTCGGCCGCGACCTGCGTCTCAAAATGACAATCGGAAAGCATGGCAGCCAAGGCAGAGCGCTGCTGTTCATCATCATCGACAATAAGGATCCGGCCCGGAACCGTAGGCAGACGCGGCATCGCCTCCCATTCTAGCGCTTTGGAGAAAGCGATTTACATTTCCCAACCACTGCCGCCTTCCTGCTGAACGAACTTGAGGATGTCGAAGCGCTTCAGTGCTCGATCCGGGAAAAAGCTGTTCACCGCATCCTGCTCATCATCGAAGAACTCGAATGCGATCGCCAGTTTGGTCAATAAGAACAGTTCCAGATGCGCCCGATCAAGGTTTACCAGCGCCAGTCTTCCACCCGCCTTGCGCAACCTGGCAAGTCCAAACACCAACGTCCCCAGTCCGGTGCTGTCGATATCGCTTACATCCTTGAGATTCAAGATTATATTGACCTTGCCGGATTGATGCAGTGCCGGAAGCCTGTCGCGGAGCTCCAAATCTCCGTGGCCTAGAGTGAGCGGGCCTTTCAGATCGAGAATCATGATGCCCTCGTTCTCCCGCTCCTCAATATGCAGACTCACGGCCTACCTTGGTGCAGATCATTGGGGGCTAATGATGGCTTGCGGTGGGGAATCTTTCGTTTGAGGTCCGGCAGGAACTCGGCGCCGAGATTGCTGGCAAAATCGAACCCGAGTTGGAGGGATCCCTGCAAGGCGCCGAGGCGGACGGTATTTAGTCGATCCGGATACCACTGGTTCGAAAGGAAGGCGGCACCGTATGCGCTACCCAAGCGCCAAGTGGACACCGTTTCGCGCCCGCTGTCAGTGCGGGTCAGGATCGTTCCTTTGAGCGCGTGGGCCGTTCTCCGCCAGAATCCTGTTCGGCGAGATCGAAAATACCGAGGGTCCTGGTGTAGCGCCGAATCGAGACCAAAAGCGAGAATCGCATGGATGCCGGAGCAGCCGACAGTAGAGGCGAAGCGCTTGCCGTAGGCTCCGCCACCCTGCCCCCACTCTTCCGGCGTGCCGATTTCTTGAAGGAGTCCAGCGTATGCAGCGGAGCCCGCCACAGACCACGGGCTATAAACGCTTTCTGCGTGAAAACGCAGCTTGCTCGTGAGATCAAACGTCGCTGAGGGCTGAGCCATGCCTGCAATCGGAACGGCACACACAAGAACCACGGTGAGTGTTGTCATCCGGCGGTGAGAGGTGAAGCGCATTGACTCAGTGCACTCGATAACTGGTTACATGGCCCCACAATCCAAAAGCCTGTAAGACCCAAACGCCGACGGCAACCACAACCACTATATTTAGAATGGTTTTGATGCCGGAAGCCATTGGGATGTAGTTGTTGATCAGCCACAAGGCGACGCCGACGACGATCAGCGCAATGACGATATTTATCAAAGGCATATTGTTTACTCTCCTAACGTCCAAGTACAGTTCCTTGACTACCGGCCAACATGATGCCTTCGGATCGAGTCAGTTCATCCACCTGCTAACCCAGGATCCTGCGTCCCTGAACCAGACGGATTACGAGCACCACCAAACCGACGACCAATAGAATGTGGATCAGTCCGCCGGCGGTATAGGATGTCGCGAGTCCCAAGGCCCACAACACCAGTAGAATCACGCAGATTGTCCAAAGCATCTTTTGCTCCTTGCGCAATGCGAGAGTGCATGTGCAGGTCCAAAGCGGCACGTTCAGTTAAATGGGCCATACAGGCGTTGTACGGCCGCAGGAGCGGAGACCACCCGCACTCAAGGTGCAGGATCTGCACCGAACGGGGCTATCTCTGCACTTTGCGGCGGCTCCGCTGCCGTGCTTGTACGCGAGAACTCCGGTTCACTGATCTCCAGGACCTGAAAACGGGGGCCAGGACCGTGTGAAGCTCCCGGCCAACATGCAAACACTTGGCATTAGCCGTGCATCGGCCCACTAAGTCGCGCAACACTTTGCGTGTAGGGTGTCGAGTTCAGACAAGATGTAGCATTCAAGAGAGAGGGCTGCGCATGAGCAAGCAGGACAAGAAGCTGGACCGCTTCTGGAACATGCCTTTGCAGGATCTTCTCGGTCTGCTTGAAGCCACTCCGGGCGGATTGGGTTCCGCCGAGGCGAGACAGCGATTGCGGGTGCATGGCCCGAACAGCCTGGAGAAGGAGTCTCGCTTCGCCGCCCTGCTCGGTTTTCTCCGCTTTTTTGCGAATCCCCTCGTCCTCATTCTCCTGGCGGCCAGTAGCATCTCGATCATGTTGCGTGATCCGGTCGGCGGCTCAATCATCATCGCCATAGTCCTGCTCAGCGTGGTCGTTAACTTCTACGTAGAGTTTCAGGCTCGGCATGCCGTGGAAGATATTCGAAAGCAGGTTGCTACAACCGCCGCGGTTTTGCGTGACGGACGCGAACTGGAGTTGCCGATTGCAGCGCTGGTCCCCGGTGATATCGTCCGGCTCAACGCGGGGGACTTGGCGCCCGCTGATGCGCGTTTGTTGGACGCTAAAGACATGCACGTGCGCGAATCCGCCCTGACGGGGGAGTCTTTAGCCGTCGATAAGACGGCGAATGATCTGCCACAGGGGCAACACAGCATTGCGGACGCCAGCAACAGCGTCTTCCTGGGGACGGCCGTTCAGACCGGAATGGGCGTCGCAGTCATCGTTCGCACCGGCAAGGACACCGCTTTCGGCGAGATCGCTCAACGGTTGGCCAGGCGGCCGCCGGAGACCGAATTCGGCCGTGGCATACGCCACTTCGGTCTGATGATCACGCGAGTGATTATGCTGCTAGTGCTTTTCGTCCTGCTGGTGAACATCGTCTTACACCGTCCGCTGCTCGAATCATTCCTGTTCTCGGTCGCGCTGGCCGTCGGGATGACGCCGGAGATGATGCCGATGATAATTACGATCACGTTGGCGCAGGGCGCGCGGCGGATGGCCAGGAAAAAGGTGCTCGTCAAACAACTTTCGGCGATCGAGGACTTCGGAAGCGTAGAGATTCTCTGCAGCGATAAGACTGGGACGCTGACCGAAGGTGAGATTGTGCTGGACCGGCACGTGGACGTTCATGGACAGGACGACGAAAACGTGCTTCGCCTGGTGTATCTGAACAGTTGCTTTCAGGCTGGTATCAAGAGCCCGCTGGACGACGCTATCCTGAGGCACGACCACCCGGCCATTGCGGAGTACGAGAAGGTGGACGAAATTCCTTTCGATTTCAACCGCAAGCGCCTTTCCGTGGTGGCCCGCCATGGCGGCGAGCACATCCTCATTACGAAGGGCGAGGCGGAAAGCGTTTTTGCCGTCTGCGGGACGGTCATCGTCGAAGGGACTCCGCAACTGTTCGACGAAAGGGAGCGAGCCCTGGCGACCGAGACCTTCCAGAAGTTAAGTGCCGACGGCTACCGCACCCTTGGAGTCGCAGTGCGGAGGGTGGAGAAACAAGACGCGTATGCGCTAGCGGTCGAGCAGGAGATGACGCTGGCTGGTTTCGCGGCTTTCCTGGACCCGCCCAAGGAGGGAATTCCTGCGATTCTCAAGGCACTGAACCAGAACGGCGTTTCCGTGGTGATCATGACGGGCGACAACCAGTACGTGACGCAGAAGGTAGCCCATGATGTCGGGCTGGCTAGCGACCGCATAGTGACGGGCAATCAGCTGGACACGATGGACGATGACGCTCTGGCTTACCAGGCGGAGCACGGCGCCATCTTCGCCCGCGTGTCTCCGGAGCAAAAGAACCGGGTAATCCTCAGCCTGAAGGCGCGCGGGCACGTCGTCGGGTATATCGGTGACGGCATCAACGATGCTCCTTCGCTGCACACAGCAGATGTCGGTATTTCTGTCATGAATGGTGTGGATGTGGCGAAAGACGCCGCCAAGATCATCTTGCTGGAGAAGGACCTAGCGGTCTTAAACGAAGGGGTAATCGAAGGCCGGCGGTGCTTTGCCAACATCATGAAGTACATCATCATGAGCACCAGTTCCAACTTCGGGAACATGTTCAGCATGGCTGCGGCGTCGCTTTTCCTGCCATTCCTGCCGATGTTGCCGACGCAGATTCTGCTGAACAATTTTCTTTATGACACTTCGCAGGTCGCCGTCCCCGGCGATAACGTCGATCCGACGCTGCTGCACAAGCCCAAGCGGTGGCAGATTGCGTTCATCCGCCAGTTCATGATGATCATCGGCCCGATCAGTTCCGTCTATGATTTCCTCACGTTTGGCGTGCTCCTCTGGATATTTCACGCCTCCTCCAACGCGCCACTGTTTCGGACGGGATGGTTCGTGGAATCCCTCGCGACGCAGACGCTGGTCGTGTTTGTGATCCGGACGGCGGGCAACCCGTTCCGAAGCCGTCCGAGCGGGCGGTTGCTTATAGGGGTTGTGGCCGTCTCTCTTGCCGGAGCCGTGCTGCCGTACACGCGCCTCGGCGTCGTACTCGGGTTTATCCCATTACCACTATCTTTGCTGGCCGCCATTTTACTGCTTGCGCTGACGTACCTGGTCCTGGTGCAGACAGTCAAGACCTGGTTCTATCGGCGGCACGCGTTGCTGTGACGCTTGGAGGGGCCTCTGTCTGAACGGCACCACGCGTGCTGTAGCATTCCTCTCACCTCCTGCCTTGCCAAACTAGAAAGGCCAAGGCCGCGAAGTAGCTCTGCTTTCGAGGCACGGCGAATATTCAGATAGAGAGGACACTATGGATACAAAGACGAACTTACCAACCGAAGTGCTGCATTCGGAGAATCATAGCAAGCTGTCTGCCGAACAGATCGCGAAAGCTGTGGCGCGGCACAATCGGGATCACGCCGGTGGTCCCAAGGGGGCCCCCTCAGACAAAGGTGCTCCAGTCTCCAAAGGTGCGTCTGTAAAGACGAAGAGAGCCCCCAAGAGCTAGGATTGGCGAGGGCCGAGCGGGGGCCTGCCCGGCCCCGTCCGCGTCACCGTTGTCACCGGAAGGGTACCGTGCGTGCTTTGACATCCCAATCTGCCTTGGGAAACGGAAGCTTAGGAGATAACTCGTGAAAATCAGTGTAGCAATTGCCGAAGCCGTTCTGACGATGTCGCTATTCGCGATCTCCGCCTTCGCGCGCGACCACAATGTCCTCAATGGCATCTGGACGCTGGTGCCCGCCAAGAGCGATTTTGCCGGCCAGCCGGTGGTTCAGACCGGCACCGTGACCATCCACGACCGAGGGCATCATCATTGTCGAGCGCAGCTTCGTTTATGAAGGCGCCGCCGAGACGTTCTTCTACAATGACGTAACCGACAGCGAGCGCAACGCCACGACTAAGACGGGCAAGGACCTCAAAAGCAAGACCACCTGGGATCACGACGTTCTGACGGTAAAGACCATGCGATCTGGCGCGGTTACTCTCGAAACCTACACCCTTGCTGCGGACGGCACCATGACGGTCAGCGTCGTAAAGCCGGATCGGACGTCGATCACCCTGGTATTTGAGCGCAAGTAGCGCACTTTGTCAGAAGCGGGGATGCCGCGTTACGCTCCTGTCGTAGCCGTTCCGAACAGTGCCCCAACGCCTGCGGTTACCGTCATTGCCAGCGCGCCCCAAAATGTCACCCGCAATGCGCCCATTGCCACACCCGCGCCCCCCGCTTGCGCGGCAAGCCCTCCCAGAAACGCCAGGAATAACAGAGACGTCAGGGCGACGATCGGAATCAGATGTGCCTCCGGGGCTAAGGCTGTGACCGCGAGTGGCATGAGTGCGCCGGCGACAAAGCTGCCGGCCGACGCCAGTGCGGCCTGGATCGGACGCGCCTGGAGAGCCGCGGAAATCCCGAGCTCGTCCCGGGCGTGCGCTTCCAGGGCATCATGAGCCATGAGTTGGGCAGCCACCTGTCTGGCTAGTGCGGGAACGAGCCCCCGCGCGACGTAGATCGCCGTCAGTTCCCCGTGTTCGCCTTCGTCGTCATTCTTCAGTTCCGCGCGTTCCAATTTGAGATCGGCCTTCTCGGTATCTGCCTGCGAGTGGACAGACACATATTCCCCCGCCGCCATGGAGATGGATCCGGATACCAGGCCGGCAACTCCCGCGACCATCACGCTGTCGTGAGTGGCATGCGCCGCCGCCACACCCAGTATCAGGCTAGCCGTAGAAAGGATCCCGTCGTTGGCGCCCAGTACAGACGCTCGCAGCCAGCCAACGCGCCCGCCGCGGTGCCGTTCCTGCTGGTGTCCGC
>DATAIA010000112.1:0-11647 GCA_036262895.1 Xanthobacteraceae bacterium | reverse complement strand
TGAGGTCTTTCTTCAATTTTATCGAGGTCAGTTGAAATGGACTCAAGAGCATCCTGCATGCGCCTGAGAACGCCAATCTCTTCTGGATCTGGCATTGGCACCTCATCCTCTTTACGCGAAGGCTCGGGCACCTGAGAGGTCGCCGACCGGCGACCTCTTTGAAGGTTTTAGCTGCGTCAGACGAGCCGCAAAGATTGTTGGCTCTTGCGGCGATAGGCGAGGAAGCCGATGCCGGCAAAACCGATGACCAGCATCGCCCACGTGGAGGCCTCCGGCACGGCTGCTGTGAAGTCAGCGGTGATCCTGAGGACGGAGGTGCCGCCCTCAGGATTGGTCCAGGTGCTGCCGTCGTAGCTTCCGGCGCCGACCTGGGTGAACTTGAGATCGGAGATCGTTACACCCGGAAGCGTGAAAGGCCCGAGGCCTTGAAGCGTCGCATTGCTTATGTTGAAGACGTTATCTCCGGGTGGATTGGTTGGCTGGGTGATGTTGAGATTGAATGTCTGTGTGTCCGTCTGATTGGCCGGAGAAGTAAATGACAGCGTGAAGCCGTAATTCACGTTGAAATTTTGATCGGTCAAGAACGACGGGTTGTTGACCCAGGTGATGGAGCCAAGGACTGTGTCGTTCGTGTTTGTCGAGACCGTGTTGCTGACGTCGGTAATGGTCATCGTGCTGGGATTAATTCCCGACATGTTGAGGAAATTGCCGCCTCCGGATATCGAACAGCCGGTGCAGTTCGATAGTCCGGAGAAGTTGCCGTCTCCTGTGAAGCTTACGGTCGCGGCGCTCACTGGTGATGCGATGATTGCAGCAATCAGGCCGGTCGCAGCCAATTCAATTGCCTTATTCATTTGCCACCTCCATGAAAAATGGATTGCAGCTTAGATCTTTCACCCGCCATTTTAATCGTCAACGATTTCGCGGCGTTTAATCGGCCATTATGAGATATTGCGTTCAAAACCTTGATCTATGTTGGTCGTGGTTCCGAACGCGTGCCTTGCGGCCAGATTGAAGGAGCAGGATTGCAAAAGCACGGGATTAAGCTGAGTGCGACTAATCGATTTGCGCTGCCGCCGGATCCGTAAAGCGCAAACTCACACGTTGGCAGCGAGATTGCCGTAATCTTCTACCGTGGCTTTAGACGGCTGGGGCAGGACGGCCTCGGGCTGCCGCAGCCAGAGATAGTCATGACGAAAGGCCGCCACGCGCGAAAGCGCTTTCCAGTCTGTAACGGTGATCGTGCGCGACTCCCATCTCAAGAGCTCTTGGCGCCGCAACTCCTGCACGATGCGATTGGCGTGAACGGGTGAAATTCCGCACGCCGCTCCCAAATCTGCCTGTGTGAAAGGGGCCGGAAAACGCAGATCCCTCGCCATACCTACGGCGCGTAAACGTACCAGTATGTCGCAAATGAGGTGCGCGACCCGGGTCAGAGCATCGCGACTGCCCAGATTGAGGATCCAGTTCCGCAAGCTCGAGGATTCCGAGAGCATGAGAATGGACAGCGCACGGGACATGCTTGGAGACGACGCTGCGACTCCTGCAAGAATGAATGAGGGATCATGGCGACAACCGCGGGACTTAAGGCGCCGAGGTGCGCGCCTGATCTCAATTTCTGAAATGTATGGAGGTCAGGTACGTCGCCAGGCACGTGGACGGAAATGATCTGACCATCGGCGGAGCCTTCTGCTCTCCAACAGAGATACCCCTGCAGCAACAGGCAGCAATGACGAACGCTGTCATCCGCCCGCGTGACAACGTCGTGGGAAGAATAATGAGAGATCGTGCTTGGCATTCTGGCAAGCAGGTCCAGGTCCTCTGCTGAAAGCTTGACGAGGCTCGCAAGCCGATCGGCGAACTTGGAGAATGCAAAGCCACACTGCATATGCGTCTCTACATAAGCACCCAGTTTTGAGGTCGCGGCTGGGCGATTGCGTCGGAAACAGGCAGTTGTAAGTAGCGTTTCTATGGGCGATCGACCGCCCGTGGGGTAGTGACAGGAGGGATGATATCGCAGCCCCTGCGAGTTACGATGTAAGGCACAACCTTGCTTGACCGGACACAAACCCTATCCCTGAAGGGCATTCTAGGCGGTGAGGGTGGGGGAACACACCAACATAGGTTATTGTAATCCGTTTGGAACCGCGCCGGCTTGACGACGAGGAGCCCGAACCGATCGAGCGCTTCCGGCACGAAACCCAAGTAACGGACGACGTACCGGCCTTTCCAATCAACGTGACGTGGCCGATCCGCACGTCGCCCGCTTGCCATCTATGGAGCAGACCGTGCGTGACATTCATTGGACCGTAGGCGTCTTTTTGACATTCCTGCTGTACGTCATCGCAGCTGTGGCAAGCTGGCGCCTGGTCGAAATTGTCAGGCGATCTGTAGGATTCGCCGGCTCGAGGGAGCGCACGATTTGGCTCATTGAAGCCGTCGCTCTCTTGGTTCTCGCGGTCAGCACGGCGATCAACGCTCCCGGCCTGGCGACGGATACTCTCCGCGCAATCGCGGTGGATGATGGCTGGTACGCCCTTCGCGGTAACGCCCAAGGCCAATTGATCACAATGTTGATCGGAGTCTTTGCGATCGCCGCTATCGTGAGTGCGTATTGGAGCCGTTCCGCGGCTCTCCCGGCATCGTTGGCGCTATTGGCTACGCTGCTCTTGATCACCTTCATTGTGGTGAGGGCGATTTCGCTTCACGCGATCGATCAACTCGTCTTTATGAGAATTGCGGGCGTCACCGTCAGCTCCATCCTTGAAGCCGGCGGTATCGTTGCCATTCTCATGCTGATCTTCTGGCGGACGGCGATGCTTCACCGCCGTCGTTGAAGGCTCAGCGAACGTGGCGTCGCTGCCTGCGTGCCATCGAAACATATGAGCGAAGAGCGTAGCCGAGCATGAGCCCGGCAACGAAGGGGGTTCCGCTGAGTGCGAGAAGAAAGACAGATGAACTCATCGCGCGCTCGATGCATGAGCGGCGGAAACTGCAATGAGAACCAAGGCAGCGATTATTCCGAGAGTGATCAACATACGCACATTCCATCGACTTGCGCCCAGCGGAGTCAGGTTAGGCCAAGTCGCGCGGCGTGCAATGCACAAAGGTTTTACATGTGACCCAAAGAATGGGCGCCACGTGCTCTAGCGGTTCGGCAGTTCCAGGAACTGTTCCTCACAACAGAAGCCGAATGCGATCTCTGCGCTGCTGGAACGGCTTGCGGGCGAGGCGAGGGAACCGGTCGCGTTTAAGCTGGTTGACCTGGAGGAAAGCCACTCATCTGAATCGTACAGAGGCGGATTGCGCCCGCGTGAGGTGCTAATGGATACGCGCTATATTATCGCTGCGCTCGGCATTTTGTTTTTTGTCTTTGTAGCTTTTGCCGGTGTTACTTCTTACCGGCATATTGCGCATCAGCCGGCGGTGACGATTTCTCAAATTCGGTAACGGCCGTCATTTGTTTGCGGAGCAAGCTGATCATGCATCGTGTCTCAATCGGAATAGCACTCTGCCTGTGGGCCGGCGCCGTCTTGTGGGCCGGCGCCGTCACCGCGCAGGAAGTCGGGCGTCCGCAGGATGGCTTCTATTCCGGTCAATCGAACGGCCAGTACAGCGGCCAGACGAGCGGGCAGGCGAACGATCGCGTCGATGGACGAGCAAATCGAAATGAGGGCGTGCCGCCTGCTGCGGGCGACGTGAACAAGCAGATCCAAACCGCCCCGGATCGCTCATCGCCGACGAATGCTGAATCCATGGACTCCGTGGTCCGACCAGGCGTCCAGCGTTGACGCCTGCGCGACCGCCCGAAGGCGGTCTCTCTGGCTCTTGTGGTTTCAAACCGGTTCTGAGTTTGCCGCGCTAATGCCCCGCCTGTGATTGGCGCGATCGGTGTCGGTTGCCCCTTGACGTACTGGCGGCTGCTCAAGTTCGTTGGCGCAGGCGGTAACTATGCCAATGCAACGCCGCGCCAACCAATATCGGCGGGACCAATGCTCCTGCGATCAAGTAGTCCGGTAGTGGTGATGGTGAAATCCACTCGATCGCCATCGAAGCCACGAGCCAGAGAGCCGTGATTATCATTGCGAAATCGACTCTGGGTACGCGAAGCAGATAGCAAATCGCGGTACCGAAGGCTGCTGGACCAGTTGCTGCAGCGATCAGATAGATCGTCAATTCCTTGGGTGTCAGAAGATCGACGACCATTGATCCCAGCAACCAAAGGGCCGCAAACATGACCACTATGTCGATTGGATTCCGCACGCCCAAGCCCCCGCCAAGCCGGCGTAAGCCAACGGCAAGTCCCGCCCGGGCGCAAGCCCGGCCTGACGAGCTCTATTCGCTCGGGCTTGTGTTGCACTGCAACCAAAGTTCGCGATGAGTCGGAGTTGTCCGTAGCAAGGCGCTCGGCTAAATCGTTGGCAGGATAGGAGGCTGCCGGTGCGGAAAAGCGCGGATTTTTTCCTAAGGCTCAGACCGTGGTCTTCGAAAGCCTTTGCACTGGCCTTGCTGGCGACAATCGCCGCTAGCGTCGTCCAGGAGGCGATTGCCTCTGTTGGGGTTTCACTGCACTTCGCGACCTTCTTTGTCGCGATCATCGCTGTCAGTCTCATCGCAGGCGCGCCGGCAGGCTCATGTGTTGCCGGGATTGCTGTCCCCATAGTCTGGTGGGAGTTTCTTCCGCCACACTTTGAGTTCTCGCCACTCACTAGCGGCGACTATCATCGTTTTGCGCTCTTTCTCGTTTTCAGTGGACTGGCGATATCTGCCTGCAATCTATACCGCGCGGCCCTCGCCATCTTGTGCAAATTGCAAGTAGGCGTGGAAAACAGCCAACTCCCCCAAAGCCCCGTTCCACCTTCCGTCGGCGGTTGAGTCGCTGCGCAGGTCTCCCGGCATCGGCCCCCGGGGTTTTACGGGTGCCGATTTAATTTGATCGACAGACTCTCGCCAAGGTTAGCGCTCAACAGCGCAACGTTGGGGCGGCGGGCATCGCATTGTTGGGAACAATCTGAAGATGATCAAGCGAGGGGATCGCGTAAAGCTCACGGCACGCGTCGCGGCCGCGTTCAACAACAATAAGCGCCCAGGCCGGTTCGACTGGACAGAGCGGCGCGGCGTAATCGAGCGCATCTCTAACAACAAGGTCCACGCGTTCGTGCTTTGGGACGGTCGTAAATCGCCGGACGAGGTTCCGGTAGACGGCGTTGAACCGGCCTGAGGAAGATTGCCTCGCGGCGGAAGCAATCCGGCTGCCTGATTTGGATTCGGTCGGGGGGACTACAGCGGGCCACATTGGGTTCGGATGATCCGGCCAGCATCGTTGAATTTCAGGTTCGCTTCCACGATGCCATGCGGAACGGCATATGACACCACGACGGTCTTGCCCAATACCCGCAAGCGCTCCAGCACACCTGCCGGCTTCTCCGCGAACCGGCTCCGCCAATACTCGGTAAGGGCGGCTTTGCCCGTGATCAGCGTCTCACCATTGCAACCGCACTCCAGCATGGCATCCGCGGAATACAGATCAACGATCGAGAGATCCGCGTCGCGATAGGCATCAAGCCAATTGATCGCTGCGGCCATCGGGTCAAAGGAACTCATGATCCTACCTACCTGCCAAGATGACAGGCCCATGTGACACGATCCACGCCGGGAAGACTAGGCAATCGACTGTCGTGTCCATGCCAGAGCCTCCTATTTCCCCAGTTGCCTGCCAGTTTGTTCCTATTTTGTACCGACGCGTCTGCAACTTGCCGCATGGAACTTCAGCTGAGCTCGAACAGTTATGTAACCATGACAGTGACATGGACCATTATAATCGTCTGGCTCGCGATACAGCTTCCGCTCGGAGTGCTGATCGGGAAGGTAATCAAGTTCGGCACGGGTGTGACTGCGATGCGGTCTCCGTCAATCGACCAGGGCGTCGTCTGGTGCTAGCGCCGGCGTCTGGTGCTAGCGCCGGCGGAAGGGGTGGGATTTGAACCCACGGTAGCCTTGCAGACACGCCGGCTTTCAAGACCGGTGCCTTAAACCACTCGGTCACCCTTCCTGCTCAAGAATTTGAGTCGCTTGGCGCACGAGGCGCAATGAGGACAGACGCGCGGACAATTCGATGCCAGTTATCAGCACGTCACGCCATCCTCGTAGAGGTCGCCATGACCTTGCTGCGCAAAACCGCGAAGCTCCCGCTCCAGGTCAGCAATCAGCTCTTCGATGCGGCGCGCCGTGTCGGGATCCGTCGCGATCTGCCGGGCAAGCTGGCGGTATCGCAGGATCTTCATTTCCAGTTCAACGCGTTCGTTCTTCGAGGGCACGGCGGGCATTCCAGCGTCTTTTATATAAGACGAGGAGCGGCGCTTTTGTTCATGCGAAAGTAACTTGAGCTAATCGGTTCAGGGTCCGAGCGGGGTTTAGTTGGGCCAAGTCACTGGCAGTACAAAACGGACCCACGACCGTGCGCCGCTTCCTGAACTGGTTTTTCCGCAATCGGGAAACGGGCGCCATCACGGTCGCTCAATGGCCTAATGTCACTCTATGGGTGGTGATCGTTGCGGGCGCGCTGCTCTGGATTTGGCCCTCGGCAGGGCGCGCCAGCATCGTCCTGACGGTCATTCTCAAAGGCGGGCTCCTCGTTTGGGCGGCGGACGAGATCGTCCGCGGCGTCAATCCTTGGCGGCGGTGTCTCGGAATCGCCGTCGCGGCCTATGAGCTCACCACTCTCCTGTTGTGAACACGAAAAAGACTCCGGCGACGGCGCCGGAACCGGCATGGTATGCTGTGTTTCGCCGTCCCGTAAATGAGTTCGTTATGCCTCGGAAACTCAAGACCTACCAGACATCCCTCGGCTTCTACGATCTCGCCGTCGCCGCTCCGTCGATGAAAGCAGCGCTGGAGGCATGGGGAGCGGGAAGTAATCTCTTCCACCAGGGCTTTGCCAAAGAGACCGATGATCCGGAGGTGACCGCCGCAGCCCTGGCGCAGCCGGGCGTGGTGCTAAAGCGCCCGGCCGGATCAAGCGGGCGGTTTGGTGAGCATGCCGGATTGCCGACAGGCCTGGCCGACGGAGACGGCGAGAGCAAAGGCCGCCGCCCCAAAGTCAGGAAAAGTCGACCGGCTACGAAGGTCAGCGAGAAGGAAGCACGCAAGGCTGCTGCGGAATTCGAGCGGGAGCAGAGGCGGCAAGATGCTGAGCGCCGCAAGGAGGAGGAGGCGGCGAGGGCAAAGGAGCGGGCAAGGCGGGAGGATCTGGTTGCGAAAGCGCAGGCAGCATTGGACAAGGCGCAGCGGAAGCACGAAAAGCGGTCCGAAACTCTCCTGGCCGAACGGGCTGCCATTGAGGAACGGATCGAGGCCGAAGATGCGCGCTGGGAAACCGAGCGGCAGGGGTTGACGAAGGCGCTGCGCCGCGCCCGGGACTAGTCGCAAAGCCTACTCCGAGGCCTTAAAAAAAATTTGCGTCCTCCTGAAGCGCTGTGTGAGCTGGACGAAGGTCCTTGCAATCCGCCAGGCTCAGAGCAGCTGAGTCTGTCTTGGGGCGAACGCGCTGAGGCCTGATTGACGATGCAGATTACGGGCACAGAGGGAACGGTGGCAGCCCGGAGTGCGTTGGACTTTCGAACGAACATATTCGGAGGCTTCCCATGAAACTGATCATGGCAGCGGCTGGTGCCGCCGCAATCTCTCTTTCTCTCTCGCTCGTGCCCGCGGCCAATGCCAAAGGTTGTATCAAGGGCGCCATCGTCGGGGGCATCGCTGGTCACATGGCCGGGCATGGCAAGTTGGGCGCTGCCGCCGGGTGCGTCGTAGGCCATCATGAAGCCAACAAGAAAGATTCGAACCACGCGAACACACAGGCGCCCCCGCAGCAGAAGTGAGCGATTTTCACTCGTTTCCGCCACCTTGCGTTAGATCGGGTTTGTAGGCGCGCGAAGGCTGGCTTTACGCAAGGAACCAACGGTCCGTGTTCGGATTGGTCTTCGCAGCGCCCGCGAGCGGCGCCCTTGCAGGAAAGAATCGATCATGGCGATAGAGGACTTCAACGACAGCGTTCCCGCGCTTCTCCCGGAAGTCTTCTTCGTCGGGCGATTGGAAGGGTGGGCGGTGTTCGAGAGCCTCGTTGGCGGCCTGCAGAAGCGCGCCAGTATCAGCGCGAACGGCACGCTCGACACGCAGACGGGAGCGGTATCTTTCGTCGAAACGTATGAGTTCGATGACGGACATTCCGACACGCTGCACTGGACGATCCACAAGCTGCGCCCTGGGAAGTACAGGGGGCTCGAAAATCGACTGGAAGACGAGGCCGCGGGCGAGCAGGCAGGATGCGCCTTCCATTGGCGGTACACGCGCGACACGCCGCAGGCGGACGGTTCGTCGACGAAGCTAAATTTCGACGACTGGTTCTACGCGATCGATGAGCGCGCCTGCATGGTCCGTGGAAGCGCCGGCCGCGCAGGGCTGCCGTTTGGCACGGCGCATGTTGCCTACCGGAAGGTTTGAGAGTTATTGCTGATCAGTTTGGAGGAGATTTCGAAGGTCTAAAGGATGCTCGTTTCTCGATGGCTGGACGTGAGCGTTCACATAGTCCGACCAGAGACCAAAGACTACTCGGCGGCGGGGTTGTCAGGATATCTCCTCGGGAAGCTGCCAGTCTGGCTTGGGCTCACACTCTTCGGCTTTTGCCTGAGCCCTGTACTGCTTCGCAGCATCTCGCAGAGTTTTCTGGACCTCATCATCAACCGTTTGGTCGGCGATGTTATCGGCCCGGTCGGCTTGCTTCTGAAGATCTTCCTTGCTCATGCGAAGCAAATTCCTGCTGTCAGTCGCTGTTCCTATCGACGTTCAGTTCGTCGATAAGTTCCAGAGCGCCTGTCTTCGGCAGTTCACAGTTCCACGCAGTTTTGCTCACTCGGGGTTTTCGATAGCAAGCTTGGGTGCCCGCGATTGAGTCATGTCCCGAAAGCCGGCCCATCATGGGATCCTCCAAAGCCCGCTCGCGCCCGCTGCTGCGGGCAGCAGAGCGCTGAGTGACGGGGCTTGAGGTTCGACCGAAGCTGCGGAGAAGTAGTCACTGCAGCACTTTCGGCAGCACCACCACAATGTCGATTTCCTGCTTGAGGACAGCCGAAGCGGCCAGCGAGATATAGTACCCCAGCTCTTCCTCGATTGCCTCGGCAATCTCGCGATTCCTCGCAAACGCGTAGAGCAGGCTTCCGTCGACCTCGTCGAAACGGATGCCAGTGAACAATCGGTCATATTCCTCTGCGCCTACGACGATCGCCATCATGGCTTGAATTGCGTAGTCTTGGGTGTCGTTGAGCTTCATATGTCGTGGATCGCAATCAGTTGCTTGCGCTTGAGATGTTTACGATTCATTCTAGTTTCAAGGGCGTGGTCCACGCCTCTCGATTTCAAACTTGTGAAATATCAGGAGGTCGCTCGCACATGAAGGGGTTGGAATAAGTGCTTCAAGCCGTGTTGTTCGTGGGGGATGGTGTCCGAATGGTCGAGGGGTCAACACTTGGCTAGGAAGCAGAAAAGCACCTCAGCCAGCACCACGAAACGTAAGAGCTCGAGTCGTTCTGCGGTTTCGACCTCCTCTCCTCTGGGTATGTTGGCTCTTTATCTTCTCGGTCAATGGAGCAAGTCCCCTCGGGCGGGCATCGTTTTCCTTGCCGAAGACGAGAGCAGGGCTGAGCGGATCGGCAGTCTGCTTCATTCGCTCGACCGCTCGTCAGGCGTGCTGGTATTTCCGAGATTGAATACCTTGCCATTCGACGGCCTCGAACCATCCCGGGAAATTGCGGGCAGACGCAGCTCCGTGCTGCGCCGTCTCGCCGAGGCCCGGAAACCGGTGTTCCTGGTCTCCACGGCCGAGGCTATCATGGAGCGCCTCCCGATACCGGGAAGCTGGAAGCGGCTCCGCATAGCCTTGAAAGTCGGCGATCGTTACGACCAGCAGGACCTCCAGCTTGGGTTGGAACATCTTGGATACGATATCGAGGAAGAAGCCGAATACCCGGGATCGGCACTCTTTCACGGCAAGACATTCGAGATATTCCCTGCCGGCGCGCTCAATCCGTTCAGAATCGAACATTCGAAAGGAAGGATCGAGAACATTGTCGCCGTCGATCCGAGAGAGCACGCGGTCTTGTTCGAGGCCAATGAGCTGGTCGTCGACCCGATGTCGGAGCGCCTTGCAACTGCGGAAAAGCGACAGGGTCGGGCGACGCTGCCGGACTACTGCGCTCGATCGCGATGGATCGCCGACGCAGGAGTTCCAGGACGTGCAGAAAGCTGGTTGAGCACGATCAACGAGGCAGCCAGTCGCAAGGAAGTGGAGCGCGACTATCTTGCGCGTGCGGACTGGAAACGACTGACGAAGCGCATGACCGTGTTGCCTCGCCGAGCTCCGTTCGCTCCTACTCCCGAGTTCTCAAAGACAACCGCTCCCCGGAAGGCTCTCAGGACGTTCGTTGAAACTACGCGACGCACCAAATCGCGACTAGTCTTTGTCGCCGCCGTGGAGGATGACCTTCGCATGATGGAGACCATGAGCGGCGCGAAAATGACGCGTTTCGCGGACTGGGGCGAGGCGGCCGCAGCGCGGAACCGTGAAGGCGCTCTGCTGGCCGACTTCGACGGTGGTTTCATGTTATCGGGTCAAAAAGCGTTTGCCTTCGTGACAGCGAGTGACGTGCTCGGAAGCCGTGCTCGTCATCCGCAGCCCATGGAGAAAGCGTGGACCACGGCCTTCGATCACCCGGATGTACCGGAGCAAGGCGCGGTCGTGGTTCATCTTCAGCGCGGGCTGGCTCTGCTCGACGGCCTGCAGAGCCTGGACATGAGGGCAACTCTGTCCCGCGAGATGATCAGGCTCGAGTTCGCGGGAGAGGATGTCGTTCTGGTGCCGCCTGCAGACCTTGCTCTCATCTGGCCGTATGCGGCAGAGCCTGGCAAGCTCACGCTGGACAAGGCGGACGGAAGCACCTGGTGGGAGAGACGCGGCGAGGCCGAGCAGGAGATCCAGACTTCGGCGAAAGAACTCGCCAGGCACATTGCGGCGCGTCGACGCCGGCGCGCACCGAAGCTGGTCCCGCCTGGTTCAGAGTACGAGAAGTTTGTTGCGCGCTTTCCGTATTTCACGACCATCGATCAGGCCAAAGCAATTCAGGACGTCCTGAACGACCTGGCATCTGGCCATCCCATGGATCGGGTCGTTTGCGGCGATGTCGGGTTCGGCAAGACAGAGGTCGCTTTGCGGGCGGCTGCGGCGGTTGCACTATCGGGCAAACAGGTCGCCGTCGCGGTGCCAACGACCGTCCTGGCCCGTCAACACGTCGCGACGTTCCAGAAGAGGTTCGCTGGCCTTGGCTTTGATGTCGGAAATCTGTCGCGCGCAGCATCCAGTCAGGAGACGAAGAAGATACAGGAAGGACTGCGCCGCGGAAAATTGAAGGTGGTGGTCGGCACCCAGGCTCTGTTGTCGAAGGACGTGAGGTTCTCCGACCTTGGCCTCGTCATCATCGACGAAGAACAGCACTTCGGAGCGGCCGAGAAAGCGAAGCTTTCAGGACTGGCGAAAGGCATCCATACGCTCTGGATGAGTGCCACGCCGATACCACGCACCCTTGCGGCAGGACTGGCG
>DATAIA010000111.1:0-3758 GCA_036262895.1 Xanthobacteraceae bacterium | reverse complement strand
GTAAGACGAGCCGAGATAGGTCTGCAATGCACTGAACACATCAGTGACATTAATGCCGAGGAGCTGCGCTTTCGTTCGATCAATATCCAAATAGAGTTGCGGCGTCGATGTTTCAAACAATGAGAACACCTGCGTAACGCCAGGTGTCTGACTGGCCCGCCCCATCATGCCGTAGACCGCGGACTGCAATGCGGCCGAGCCTCGCCCCGCGCGATCCTCGATCATCATACGAAAGCCGCCGGAATTGCCGATGCCCCTGACCGGCGGCGGCGGCACGACAACTGTGAATGCCTCTTGGATTGAGGAAAGACGGCCGAACAATTGGCCGACAAGAGCCATGGCCGATTTCTTCGGATCCTTCGCGCGCTCCTCGAATGGGTCGAGAACCACGAAAATCGCACCGGCATTCGGAGCATTCGTGAAGGTCGCTCCGGAGAATCCGACGATATTTACCGCATGGGCTACGCCTGGCACTTGCAATGCAATATCGACAGCACGCCGGTTAACCTCATCGGTTCGCGCCAACGAAGCGCCGGGCGGCAATTGCGTCACGATAATCAGGTATCCCTGATCAAGCGCTGGAATAAAGCCCTGCGGCGTTCGGCGGAATTCATTCAGACCAAATCCGAGTATCGCGGCGTATAACACAAGCATCAGCACGGCGAACCGCACCACGCGTTTTGCCAACCATCCATATCCAGATGCGAGGCCGTCAAAGCCTTTGTTGAAAATACGGAAAAAGCCCGTGAGCGGCATCTGCCACAGACGCGGTGCACGACTAGTATGCGGTTTGAGCAGCAACGCACACATGGCCGGCGAAAGCGTCAAAGATACAATCAGCGAAATCAGCGTTGCACCGGCAATTGTCAAAGCAAATTGCCGATAGAACTGACCCGAGATCCCAGTGATGAACGCTGATGGGACAAACACCGCACAAAGAACAAGGGCAATGGCGATCAAAGCCGCGCCAACCTCGTTCATGCTGCGGATTGCGGCTTCGCGCGGCCTCAAACCTGCGGCAATATTGCGCTCAACATTCTCGACCACGACGATTGCATCATCGACAACGATGCCGATGGCGAGCACCAGTCCGAACAGCGACAGATTATTCAGTGAAAATCCGAACGCAGACATGAAGAAAAACGTACCGATCAACGAAATCGGAATGGCAACCAGCGGAATGACCGCGGCCCGCCAAGTTTGCAGGAAAAGAATGACCACCAGAACAACCAGGATAACGGCCTCGAAGATGGTTGTTTGAACAGCATCGACAGACTGCTGAATGAATTGGGTTGGATTGTAGACGATGGTGTATTTCAGACCCGATGGAAATTGCTTCGACAATTGCTCCATCGTGGCCTGGACGGCTGCCGCAGTGGTCAGCGCGTTGGATCCAGGCAACTGAAATATACCCAACGCCACTGCGGGGTCGCGGTCGAGGTATGAGTTGGAGTTATAGTCAAGTGCCGCAAGCTCAACCCGCGCCACCTCTTTCAAACGCACCACCGCATTTGAGGTTTGTTTGACAACAATGTTCGCAAACTCGTTCGGATCGGCCAACCGCCCCAGAGTTTGAACCGAAATCTGAAAAGCAAGCGGATTGGCAACAGGGGGTTGGTTCAGTGCACCAGAGGCAACCTGGACATTTTGCCCCTGCAACGCGCTGGTGACGTCGCTTGCCGTTAGTCCAAGCGCTTGCAGACGATCCGGATCGAGCCACACGCGCATGGCGTAATCGCGCCCGCCGAAAACGGTGATCGAGCCAATTCCGTTAAGCCGCGTCAAAGCATCAGTGACCTGAAGCGTCGCATAGTTCGATATGAAAAGCGTATCGCGCGATTTGTCGGGCGAATAGAGATGCACCACCATCATCAAATCAGGTGAAGCTTTCGCAACCGTCACGCCGATATTCCGCACATCCTGGGGCAGGCGCGGCTGGGCGATCGCTACGCGATTTTGCACCTGCACTTGCGCAATATCGAGATTGGTGCCGAGATCGAACGTAACCGCGATCGAAAAGCGCCCGTCTGCGGTCGAGTTCGATGACATATAAATCATGTTTTCGACGCCGTTGATCTGTTGTTCAAGCGGCGTAACGACCGTGGCGGCCACGACGTCGGCGTTGGCGCCGGGATATTGGCCCGTGACGTTAATTACGGGCGGCGCAATCTCCGGATATTGCGCGACCGGCAGTCGGTTGAACGCTACTCCGCCAATAATAATAAAGACGACGGACACAACCGCGGCAAAGATCGGCCGATCGATAAAGAAATGAGAAATACGCATTGCTGATTTTTCCGGAGCTAGAGCGCGATGAAAAAAGGCTCAATCATTAGCGCTCTATTGTTTTGTTTGAGCATGATCTTATCGGAAAACCGGTTCCCACTTTTCCGGATCATGCTCTAGTCAGCTTTTGTCAGTCTGTCTTTGTCTTGGGTGCGGCGGACGCTTGTGGCGGCGGGCCGCCCTGTTCTTGCGGAGCAACCTTTGCGCCGGGACGCACCCGCATCAAATTATTGACGATCACGCGATCGTCAACATCAACGCCCTGCTTTACAATACGCAAGCCATCAACAACTTGACCAAGAGTCACATATTTCTGGCGGGCAACATTTTCATGGTCCACCACCAGAACAAATTTGCGATCCTGCTCGGTGCCAATAGCAACGTCCGGCACCATGAGAGCCTCATAAGGCTGCGATGCTTGAATCCGAATTCGGCCAAACATCCCGGGCGTGAAAATTCCGTTATCGTTTTTAAAAACAGCACGACCTCGAACCGTTCCCGTCGATTGGCTCACCGCATTGTCCACGAAATCCATGTGGCCGGCATGATCAAACCCGGCCTCGTCAATAAGCTTAAGTTGCACCTGCATCGACATGTTTCCACCTGCGGTGCCTGAGCCCGAAGCAAGCGCAAGCCGCTGATAGCGCAGATATGAAGCCTCATCGAAGGTGAATTCAAAACGAATAGGATCAATCGACATGATAGTGGCGAGCAACGTCGTATTGCCGCCGGTTCCTCCGGTAACCAGGTTACCCGGCGAAACCCGCCGATCGCCAATCCGACCCGAAACAGGAGCACGCAATTCCGAATATTCCATGAAGTCGAGTTCGGCCTGGTGCACTAACGCCTCATTCGCGGCAACAGAAGCTTCCGCCACGCGCTTTGCCTGGGTTCGCTGGTCAAATGTTTGTTCGGTGATCGTCTTATCGCGAACAAGCTGCTGACCTCTCGCCAGGTCGCTTTCTGTAAACGCAAGATTAGCCCTCGCCTGCGCCAGGTTGGCGCGGGCTTGCTCAAGCACAATCTGAAACGGGCGCCGGTCGATGGTGAAGAGAAGATCGCCCTTGTTCACCAACTGCCCATCGGTGAAGTGGATACTTTGCAAATAGCCCGACAATCGCGCCCGGACCTCGACGGAATCGACGGCAACGAATCGGCCGACATATTCGTCCTGATCGACAATCGATCGTTTGACCGGCTTGGCGACTGTCGCGATAACTGCTGGCGGCGCGCCGCCTGCAGCCGGCTGCTGACTATTGCCGCATCCTGCAAGCAATGGCGCAAAAACAAGAAAGGCGGCGGCAACGCGCGCCGAGATTGGCATCGACATAGTCTCTCCGCAGGAAGTCTAACCATCATCCGGCATGCTGCCGGTTGGGGACCATATACATCGTTGGTGGCCCGGATACACGACTGGATAGGCGTTTGGGCGCGGAATAAAGCCGCCTCTCACGTCAAGGTGAACGATCGAG
>DATAIA010000110.1:0-12118 GCA_036262895.1 Xanthobacteraceae bacterium | reverse complement strand
CAATCGGCGCGCGCGCGGCCAGCGCCGCCAGTTCGGCGCCGCGGTCATCGCCAAAAGTCGCGGCGAACTGCTCATCGAGCCAATCGGGATAGTCGCCGGCAATAGGCAGCGGCGCGTCCGCAAGATTGGCATGCTCAAGCCGCGCACGTTCGGCATCGGAAAGCGCTGCCGGCGCAAACCGGGTGCCGTCGCACAAGTCTGCGATGGCTTGAACATCGAGGCCGCGTTCCAGCTTCAGCATTCCCAGCAGCACGGCGCGCGGGCTTGCATCATTCATGATCCAGCCGGCGGACGCCTTGCGCCGCAACGCATCGTAGACGAGGCCCGCAATCGCCGCGCGATCTCCCGAACCGGCGAAGCGATGGCCAAGCCCCCAATCCTTGATGGCGTCGGCCGCGGGGCGGCGGCGCGCGTCGATGTCGGCGAGAATTTCGATGGCTGCGGAAAGACGTGCGGCTGGGGTCATATGGTCACAACAAGCCCCAGATAAAGCCGGAGCGCAAACGCAATCCACATCAACAGCAGCACAATGCCGCCAAAGACAAACATCTGAAAGCGACGCAAGACATAGTTCGACGTGGTGTGGATCGCCGCGTGAACGATCCGCGATAGGACAAAAACCCACGCCAGGACCAGTTGCAGAAAATCGAACTGATGAACGATGTAGGTGAGAACGACAACCAGATAGAACAGCACCGGCAACTGTAGCTGATTGATATACGCATTAGTGACTTGCTGCACTTTCGGCGGCCAGTTGAGCTGACCAAGTGCAATCTCGGAGACGCGCGTTTCACCGCGGCTAACCGCCTGCACACGCGCACGTCCCATCCAGAACCACAAAACAAACGTGAGCGCGACTTGAACGAAGATCGGCGCAAACACGGCTTGGGCTGTCATGATGTGGTCCTTGTTATTAAATTATGCGAAAGCTGAACACACAGGACATATCCAAATCCACAGAGCTTAGTTCTTCCGTCATGCCCGGCCCTGTGCCGGGCATCCACGCCTTGCTTTTCGTGGATGGCACCGAAGTCGGCTGTTGCCGACTTCGGAAGATAATTAGGCTGCAAGTCGGAAACATCCACTTGCAGACGACAAGCCCGGCCATGACAGAAAAACAATCACATCAATCAACCACGAAAAGTTTGGCGCCGACCGCGGTTGACGAGCGATGCGCCTCCGCGCCATCGGCAACCTGATAGCTCGTGCCCGGCGTGAGCGTGAATGTGCGCCCATCAGCCAGTTCGGTCTCGAGACGACCATCCAAGCAAAGCAGGATGTGCCCCTTCTGGCACCAGTGATCGGCGAGATAGCCCGGAGAATATTCGACGATGCGCACGCGAATGTCGCCGAACTGGCAGGTGCGCCAAGTCGCAACGCCGGTTTCGCCGGGATGTTCAGTGGCCGGTATTTTTTCCCAGTCTGTGGTCCCGAAGGGGATGTCAGACATTTTCACTTTTTGTTTGCTCCGCGATTCCAGGGTTGGCAACTCAGCGGCCGTCTATCCTTCGAGGGCCGCACTTACGCGCGTCCACCTCAGGATGACGGATCTAGATCGTCATCCTGAGGTGCGAGGGCGCAAGCCCGAGCCTCGAAGGATGGCGATCGGCCGAGGCGTCCAATGTTTAAACCCGCGACGGATAATTCGGGCTTTCGCGTGTAATTGTAACATCGTGAACATGACTCTCGCGCAGACCGGCTGAGGAGATGCGCACGAACTCCGCCTTGGCGTGAAACTCTTTCACGGTTTTCGCCCCGACATAACCCATCGCGGCGCGCAAGCCGCCGGTAAGCTGATGAACAACCGTCGCCACCGGACCTTTGTAGGCCACCTGCCCCTCGACGCCTTCCGGCACCAGCTTGAGATGATCCTTGATGTCCTGCTGGAAATAACGATCGGCCGAACCGCGCGCCATCGCGGTCACCGATCCCATGCCGCGATAACTTTTATAGGAGCGTCCCTGATACAGGAACACTTCGCCCGGCGTTTCGTCGGTGCCGGCGAGCAGCGATCCGATCATCGCGCAATCGGCACCGGCGGCGAGCGCCTTTGCAAGATCGCCTGAATATTTGATGCCGCCATCGGCAATCACCGGCGTGCCTGATGCCTTCGCCGCTTCCACCGCATCCATGATTGCGGTGAGTTGCGGAACGCCAACCCCCGCGACAATCCGCGTGGTGCAGATTGAGCCCGGGCCAATTCCGATCTTGATCGCATCCGCGCCGGAATCGATCAGCGCCTTGGCGCCCTCGGCCGTTGCAATATTGCCGGCAACGACCTGCACCGCGTTCGATAATTTTTTGATCCGGGACACGGATTCAAGCACGCGCCTGGAATGACCATGGGCCGTATCGACAACAACGAGATCGACGCCGGCAGCAATCAACCGTTCGGTGCGATCAAAGCCGGCATCGCCGACCGTTGTCGCCGCGGCAACACGCAGCCGGCCTTGTTCGTCCTTACAGGCGTTGGGATTGGCAACGGCCTTCTCGATATCTTTGACGGTGACGAGACCGACGCAGCGATATTGCACATCGACGACAAGTAATTTTTCGATGCGATGCTGATGCAGCAGACGCTTGGCTTCTTCGTGGCCGACACCTTCGCGCACGGTGACGAGATTGTCTTTCGTCATCAGTTCCGCGACAGGCTGGCGAGGATCCCGCGCAAACCGCACGTCGCGGTTCGTCAGAATGCCGGCAAGCTTTCCGGCTCCACCGCCGGCTGCTTTTTCGACCACCGGGATGCCGGAAATGCCGTGGGCGCGCATCAGCGCCAGCGCATCGGCAAGCGTCGCATCCGGATTGATCGTAACCGGATTGACCACCATGCCGGCCTCGAACTTCTTCACCTGGCGGACCTGGTCGGCCTGCTCGTCGGGCTCAAGGTTGCGATGGATGACGCCGAGGCCACCGGCCTGGGCCATCGCGATTGCCATCGCGGCCTCGGTCACGGTGTCCATGGCGGAGGCGACAATCGGGATATTCAGGGGAATGGTTTTGGTAATCCGGCTGCGCACATCGGCATCGGACGGCAGCACATCAGACAGGCCCGGCTGCAGCAGGACGTCGTCAAACGTCAGTGCCTCACGGAGATTCCCGTTGTTTTTCAGGGACATCGCCAACTCCATTTGCCCGCGCTGCGGGGTCGGTCAGGCAGGCCCGAGATTAAAGTAAATCTCACGGCGCGTCAGGTTTGGCCCTGACCCGCCGACTCTGCGGCCCGCTTTTGGGTTGGCGCTGGTCGTTAGCATGCCCTGAGCACGAAGGATAGTGGCGTGTGGGGCCAAGACCATACTTGTGATTGAGTTTGGTGAAGAGGCCCTTCCTTTTCCCTCCCACGCACGCGGGGGAGGGAAAGAGAAAAGCTCTCCCTCACCCCTTAAACCCGGGCGGGGCGCCATGGCGTTCGATCGCTTCGACAATCTCGCGGTGCTTGCGGTCTTCCCGCTTCATGTAAACCGCGATCAGTGCGTGGATTGAAGGAACCAGCAGCAACGGATGGATGAACAATCCAAGGATCACGCAGACCACGAGGAGCGCCAGGTTGAAAATCGCCGCGAACGGCTGGCCGTTGAGCAACAACCCGAGCGGCGGCACAAACAATGCGACGAGATAAATCATGGCAGGCCTCCGTTCCGTCCACGCAATCCGCGTGCGATGTATGACATGCGCGGCATTCCGCAAGTAGCGATCTGAGGCCTCATGGTTCGAGACGGCTCGCCAAAGCTCGCCTCCTCACCATGAGGATCAAAGCTGTGTCCTCATTCCTCATGGTGAGGAGGTTGCGTAGCAACCATCTCGAACCATGAGGCCATCGATTCACCTGCGCCACTCACCACATCCGCCATTCCGGCCGAGCGAAGCGAGAGCCGGCGCTAACGCGCCTTGGCCGGGATGACGCTCTGAGATGCACGAAATCCCGTCGCCAACAGATAAAGCTCAGCGGAATCCGCCCGACTTGCGGCGGGCTTGATGTGCTTCACACTGGTAAAATCGCGTTTGAGCGCTGAAAGCAGGCTCGCCTCCGTGCCGCCTTGCAAGACCTTTGCGAGAAACATTCCGCCGGGCGCCAAGACTTCCTGCGCAAAATCATATGCGGTTTCAATGAGCGCCATGATTCTGAGATGATCGGTTCGTTTGTGGCCGGTCGCGTTTGCCGCCATGTCGGAGAGCACCACATCGGCGGGGCCGCCGAGCATGGAGCGCAGGCGCTCGGGCGCATCGGGATCGAGAAAATCAAGCTGCGTGAACTCAACGCCCGCAATCGGCTCCATGTCCAGGAGATCGATTGCCACGACGCGTCCCCTGCCCTCGGCCGCGCCGACACGCTTTGCCGCGATCTGGCTCCAGCCGCCGGGAGCAGCCCCCAAATCCAGCACGCGCATGCCCGGTTTAAGAAACCGGACCTTGTCGTCAATCTCCTGCAACTTGAACGCAGCGCGCGAGCGAAAGCCTTCACGCTTGGCGCGCGCGACGTAGGGATCGTTGAGTTGACGCTCAAGCCATAGTTTTGACGACAGCGTGCGGCTGCCCGTCTTCTTGACGCGCACTTTGAGTTGGCGCTCGCCGCGCCCGGTTGGCGCTTTAGTCACGACGATTGCTCCCGCAAGCCCTGCCACGCGCCGTCCTCGCGCATCATCTGCACAAGGATACCCTCGCGCAGACCGCGATCCGCCACACGCAACCGCGCGCACGGAAACGCGCGTCTGATCGCTTCGAGAATGGCGCAGCCGGCCAACACCAGATCGGCACGCTCCGCACCGATGCAGGGATTGTCGATGCGCTGTTCGTAGGACATCGTGAGCAGCCGTTCCATGACGGTCGATACTTCCTGATCGGTCATCCAGCAGCCATCGACGCGGCGGCGTTCGTAGCGCCGCAATTCCAGATGAACGCCGGCAATCGTGGTCACGGTGCCGGATGTGCCGAGCATGTGGATCGCATCAAGCACCAGGTCGCCGCCATGGGCGGACGCAAACGGCGCGACATGTCCCGCCACCTCAGTAACCATCGCTTCGTAGATGGTGCGATCAACGCGAATGCCGCCGTGACGTTCGGCCAGCGTGACGACGCCGACCGGAAGCGACACCCAGGCGCGAATTTCCGGAACCGGCGGGCCGCCGTTGCTGGGCTTGCCGCGCCCGAGTTTGACAAGCTCCGACGAGCCGCCGCCGATATCAAACAAAATGACGTTGTGCGCTTCGGGATCGACCAGCGGCGTGCAGCCGGATGCGGCGAGCAGCGCCTCGGTTTCACGATCGATGATTTCAAGCTCGATGCCGACCTCGTCGCGAACGCGTTCCAAAAACTCGACGCCATTGCTGGCCGCGCGGCAGGCCTCGGTCGCGATCAAGCGCGCACGGGTAACGCCACGCGTTTGCATCTTGTCGCGGCACACGGCGAGCGCGCCAAGCGCACGTTCAATGGCTTGATCGCTCAGACGGCCCGACACCGAAAGGCCCTCGCCCAATCGGATAATGCGCGAGAACGCATCGACCACGCGGAAGCTGTCTCTGGTGGGGCGGGCGATGAGCAGACGGCAATTGTTGGTGCCGAGATCAAGCGCGGCATAGGTCGCGCGGCCGGACGGCGATGCGTCCTGCCCTACGGCACGCTGCGGCGACCGACGACCCCATGGGGGCCGCAAGCGGCCCCGCTGACGCACGGGGTCGAGGCCGGAGGATGTCCGGGCTTCGTCGTCCATCCAAGCCTTTCCCCCCGCGCCGTCGCCTCACGATGTGGCAAGTTCGGGCCCTTACGGCCCCCGATCCAAAAACCACAACAGCATCAACATGCTAGCGCCCAACGAGGCCTTCAACCGGGGAAACGGTTTTGGCTGTCACATCGGGACACCGGGGCTCCTCAGCGCGGATCATATTTCAGTACGTTCGAGGCAAATTGTATCAGCGGTCGGGCCCGGCGCAATGCGGAAGCTCAATTTGGCATGAACCTTGAATTTTGGCGGTTAACGGACTCACTTCCTCGCCAACAACAAAAGGCCCGCGCGCGGAGCCAGTAGCGCGAGCTTCAGCGCACCCAAAATTGGTTGAAGTCTGCGGCAACAAACCCGAGCTTCTCATAAAGTGCGATTGCGTTGGAATTGTCCGCAATGACCTGCAAGCCCAGCGTATGGACTCGGGCTTCCGCCGCCCACGCCTCCATTGCGGAGACAATGGCCGCAGCGCCACCCTGCCGCCGCGCGTCGGCGTTTGTGGCAATGCATTCGAGAACGGCATAGCCGCCGTCGGCCACGCATAGTCCCGTGGAGATAACCTGATCCGCGCGCCGGCAGCCAAAGAAGGCGGAAGGTTTTGGAATGCTCTCGATGATCTTAGCATTCACGACGCGGCGATTTTCGTTGATGGCGCCGAGATAGACGTTGAGCCAATCAGGTGTGGCGCGATCCGTCACTTCGATAGCTGATGAAGACGTAAGCGCACCGATGCGCTTCACCATCGTCAGCGTTCGTTCGCCTTGCGTGTAGCCGCGCGCCTTCAGTAGCTCAGCGATATTATGAGGGCTTAAGGCACATGTGTGGACTATGGCAGCCGCCCCTCTCGCTCGATAGCGGGCCTCTGCCTCGTCCAAAGCTGCGATCGGATCAATTCCCGTGAATTCGATTGTTGAGACCGAATTCGCGCGCTTCGATGCGCCGCCCGAAGTACGCCAAAGCCAACCGTCAATCACCGCCGTTTCCAACGCAGGCCATGCTTTGACGCACAGGCGCTCGATGGCAAGCAGATCATCGGCTTTGCTGGCCGGGTCCAGAACACTTTGATGTGCAGACATTCGTGCTAATGGTTCAGGCGAGTGGGCAGAAGATTTGACAAAGTAATTATCTGCTAATCGCCGGTCGGCGCAATACGGAACTCGATGACTTCCGGCAAGCCGCGGAGATGTTTGGAGAGCGCTTCGGCATTCTGCCGATCGCGCGTTCGAATGACCATGCGGTATTCAAAGATTTTGCCGCCTTCCGCCAGACGATAGGACAGGTTTGCAACGGAAAATCCGTGCGCACCGATCAGCTTGCGGAGGTCTTCCTCCGGTATCACGGCGTTTCTGTCGAATTTGAGCGTGTGCTGCGCATAGAATTCCGACGGCATTTTTTGTTCGATCAAACGAAAAACGGAAAGCACTGCAATGGTCGCCGCCGCACCGACGATGGCGGGAAAATAAAATCCGGTGCCGATCAAAATTCCAATTGCCGCCGTCACCCAGATGGAGGCGGCGGTCGTCAGCCCGCGAACTGTCAGCCCCTCTTTGAAGATCACGCCAGCGCCGAGAAAACCGATGCCCGTCATGATGCCCTGCGCCATGCGCGTGGGATCGGTGCGGATGGCATCGGGCGCGACTGCCGTCATCCACTCACCTTGGTAGACGGCGGCAATCATCAGCAGCGCCGATGCGATGCTGACCAGCGCGTGCGTTCGAAACCCGGCCGGACGCCCGTGAAAGCTGCGCTCAAGACCAATGATTGAGCCGACGAGCAACGCGCCCGTCACTCTGGCGATGATCACAAGCTCTTCGTGGCCCATAGCGCAAGCCTATAAGGGTTGCGACTTCGACGGCAACTGTTTCCGTCCGGGATGGTGTCAATCCGGAGCACGGGCGTTTGTGCCGGGAAGCACTTCCCCGACCGTCATCCTGAGGAGGCCGCTTATGCGGCCGTCTCGAAGGATGCGGTCGGCCCCTCCTACTTCGGAGGAGACTCAGAAAACCCGCGCCTGACCATTCTTGCCAAGAACCCAAAGGGTAGACCGCAACCACGCGCCGCTCTATATAGAAGTCGAATCCGGCGCCTGTTTCCGGGTCTCTCTTTTTTATCTCTTTATATTCAATGGCTTAGTGGGGAATAGTTCAATGGTAGAACAGCGGACTCTGACTCCGTTAATCTAGGTTCGAATCCTAGTTCCCCAGCCACCGTTTGGTCAGCCTTTCCGCATTCTCCTGGAATGGCCTGCCGGTATCGCAGTCACTGAATGTTTTCGCCCCGGTTTTGCTTGCCTCCGTGATCGTGCTCTCGCCAACGGAGCGAAAGTCATCACACACTTGCTCGCTACTGCTTTGTTGTATGAGGCGATGAATTCCGGTGTTCCGGGCTCGCAGGGCAGGCCGCCTTTCCAAGTAGTAGGTCATGACCGAGCATGCTGGGCCGCGAATTCAGGGGTCTAGGCCGAAGCTTATTTCGGAACTACCGAGATTGCGATTAGCGCAATTTAAGAAAGAATCGATAAGCACTATAAGTTTGGTCGAGCTCTAGGCATTTGCGATCTTATCGGCGCAATAATCATTATGGCGTAGCGGATCAATATGCCCCAACATTCGTTGTTTTCGGAAAGTAGTTACAGATCAGCGACATGCCTGCGCGCAGCCTCATACTAGCCTTATTGCTCTTTCTGGCATCTTTCTTCATCTCCCCTGCCCTTGCCCTTGATGCCGACCAGATTAATTCAGCGGTGCCGACCCAACGCTCCGGTATTAATCCAAACAAACCAAATCCATTCGCCGTGAAGGTGCAGATCCTGCTGGACCGAGCACACTTTTCTCCCGGCGAGATCGACGGCAAGGCGGGCGAAAATGTGAGCAAAGCGCTCACCGCATTCGTGGCAGCTCACGGCATGAACTGGACCGGGAATTGGAATGACGAGTTATGGCAAGCTCTCATCACCGGAGCTCCGACAAATCTATTCATCCGTTACACTGTGATAGATGACGATGTGAAAGGTCCATTCTTGCCGAAGCTGCCGAGCAAGATGGAAAAGATGAAGCACCTCCCTGCTCTGTCATACACCAGTGCGAAGGAAAAGCTGGCTGAGCGTTTCCATATCAGCGAAGACTTGCTTTCGGCGCTCAATCCTGAAGCCACCTTTAATCGAGCAGGTGAGAGCCTCGTCGTGCCAGACGTCCTCGACAACCCGCTCAAAAGTACCGTGGCTCGCATTGTTGTCGATAAATCGGCGCAAACGGTGGAAGCATTCGATACTCAAGGGCAGATGTTGGCTTTTTATCCTGCAACGGTCGGAAGCGAGGAGAAGCCCGCGCCTTCAGGCCGGCTTGAGGTGACACTTATTCGGCAAAATCCCACCTATCGTTACAATCCCAAATATCACTTTAAAGGCGTGAAGACCCGCAAACCGTTCACAATAAAGCCTGGCCCGAACAATCCTGTCGGGGTTGTTTGGATCGGCCTTTCGAGAGAAGGCTACGGCATCCACGGCACGTCAGAGCCCAGTAACGTCAGCAAAACAACCTCCCACGGCTGTATTCGGCTAACGAATTGGGACGCGCTCCAGCTTGCAGCGGCAGTTGGGAAAGAAACGTCTGTCGATTTTGTAGGCCAAACCCGTCCAACTCTCAGCAGACGGAGATGAGATTACCGCGCGCCGCGGCGAGCCTTCCCCAAAAACTCCCAGTTGCGACCTTACGCTCGCCATACAGAGACCGGATCATCCAATTCAACCCTCGCAGTATGGAACTTTGAGGGCGCACACGGTTTTTCGAATGTGACGCGGGACGATTCTGCGGTCCGGCAAGGTTCGCGCGAATGAGACGGCGATGGCATCTATCCTAAACTCCGGGATGCCCGTCCGCGGAGGCGAGGAAGACGTTGAACGTCCAGATGGTTCCTTCATCTGGTCGGAAGGCCCTGTTTGGCCCAGGGAAGACGGAAACCCGGACCCGAGCGGCACTCCCACACTCAGTGAAGTCCAGGAATTGCTTCGCGAACGAGAAAAGCGCCTCATCGCAACGTACGAACACGCTGGCACCGGCATTACCGAGGTTGATTCCGATGGCCGGCTTTTGCGGATCAATGCACAGCTCTGCGAGCTGATGGGCTACACGCAAGAGGAATTGCTCGGCCGCTCGATCTTCGATGAGATGTTGACAGACGATGCCGCCTTTGACCGCGATCAATTTCGGCGGCAGGTGGCCGGTGAAATCGACGGGTACAGTCTCGAAAAACGCATCAAGCGGAAAAGTGGCGGATTTTTCTGGAGCGCAATCACCTCGTCCAGCGTTCGCGACCAAATGGGCAAGTTCCTCTACGCCGTTCGGGTGCAACACGACATCACCGATCGTAAACTGGCCGAACAAGCATTGGCGCGGCGGATAGAGGAACAAGCCGCGCTATATGAGCTCGCGGAACGGCTTCAGCATGCGGAAACTCTTACCGATATTTACAACGCCGCGTTGGACGCCATTCAACGCGCCTTGAACTGCCGGCGTGCCTCGATCCTGCTGTTTGATGACACGGACGTCATGAAGTTCGTTGCCTGGCGCGGGCTTTCCCCGGGTTATCGCAACGCCGTTGAGGGCCATTCGCCTTGGATGCGGGATGCCAAAGCCCCCCAACCGATCTGGATTGAGGATATCGCGCGGGCTGACTTCGATGATGCTCTCAAGGCGCTCATAAGCGGCGAAGGAATCGCCGCGCTCGCATTCATTCCCATTCTCCAGGGAGGAAGGCTGCTCGGGAAATTCATGACTTACTACGATGCTCCGCACCAGTTTCATGATGCGGAGATTGGATTGGCAGCGACAATTGCGCGGCACGTGGGCTTCGGCGTTGATCGAATGCGCGCAGAAGAAGCGCGCCAGCACGTTCAGCGCGCGCTGCGCGAAAGCGAAATCCGCAAAACCGCAATTTTGGAATCAGCCCTTGATGCGATCATCACCATGGATGAGGACGGCCGCATCATCGACTTCAACCCCATGGCTGAACGCCTGTTCGGGTATTTGTCGCGCGAAGTCATTGGGAAAAAAGTGGTCGACACGATTGTCCCAGCTCACTTGCGCGATGCTTATACCGCCGATCTCAAGGCCTTTATTGAAGGCGATAAAAGTGCCGTGGTGGGGCACCGGCTTGAAGTCCCGGCAATGCGTAGCAACGGTCGCGAGTTCGAAGCGGAGCTTGCGGTTTCGGCTTCGACGCTTGAGAACGGTCGGATACTCTTCACAGGCTATGTGCGCGATATCACCGAGCGCAAGCATGCGGAGCGAGCGGCTCAGCGGCTGGTTGCGATTGTCGAGTCTTCTGACGACGCCATTATCAGCAAGGACCTCAATGGCATTATCCGGACATGGAATCGCGGCGCCGAACGGCTGTTTGGATACAGGGCCGATGAAGCTATCGGGCGGCCGATCACAATGCTCATTCCACCCGATCGGCAGAACGAGGAACCCAGCATACTCGAACGCATTCGGCGCGGCGAGCACACCGAACATTATGAAACCGTGCGCCGACGCAAGGACGGCAGTCTTGTCGATATTTCTCTGACGGTCTCGCCGATTAGAGACGGCTATGGGAAGATTTTCGGGGCATCGAAAATTGCGCACGACATCAGCGAGCGCAAAGCAAGCGAGGCCAAACTCCGCGACAGCGAGTACCGACTGCAAGAATTGCTCGCCGCTATCCCGGCAGCAATCTACACAACGGACGCAGCAGGAAAGATTACATATTTCAACGAAGCCGCTGTCGCGCTTGCGGGACGAACGCCAACACTGGGCAGCGATGAATGGTGCGTCACCTGGAAACTCTACCGACCGGATGGAACTCCCTTGCCCAATGATGAATGCCCAATGGTCATTGCACTGCGCGAGGGTCGCCCCATTCGGAATGTGGAAGCCGTCGCAGAGCGACCTGACGGTACACGCGTGCCTTTTATTCCTCATCCAACGCCGCTGCGCGATGCACACGGAAACATTGTCGGCGGGATTAACATGTTGATCGATATCAGTGAGCGCAAGCACGCTGAAACTCAGCAAATAATGCTGCTCAATGAGTTGAATCATCGCGTGAAGAATAACATGCAGATGCTGCAATCGCTCCTGAACGCCGCATCAAGGCAGGCGAAGAGCCCGGAAGCCAAAGGCATCCTTGCCGATGCCGGCAGCCGCATTGCCGCAATGGCCGCGGCGCAGCGGGTGCTTTACGGAACATTAGATGCAACGCGTTTCAACGCCGACGAATTCGTCAATGCGGTATGCCATACGGCTCAACAAATGTTCCCCGATCATGTCGACATTCATTGCGAATCTGACGCGGAACAGCTTCCTAACGACTCTGCCATGCCGCTTGCGCTTATTCTCAATGAGCTGCTGACCAACGCTGTCA
>DATAIA010000109.1:0-5095 GCA_036262895.1 Xanthobacteraceae bacterium | reverse complement strand
CAGGCACGGCGTCAGTAAACGGCGTCAGTAAGAAGAAGCAAGATGCCGAAGCTTCGCCTCATAAAAATCCTGTTGGGGGTCGTCATCGCGCTGTTCATCGGCGCGACGACTTATATCTCGGCGCTCGTGGTCGAGCGGCAGAACGCCCTGGAACAGGTCTCTCGGTATAATATCGCCTGGCTCGTCAGTCAGGCGACAACCGAATATGCGAGGCTGGAGCAACGCGTCAGCGCCTTTGGTTTGCCGGGAAGCAAAGTTAGCGTCGACGAGGTCAAGCTCCGCTTCGATATCGTGTTCAACCGGCTTGCGCTGCTGCAGAGTGGTGAGGTCGAGGAATTCGTCAAGATCGACCCTGAATACCGCGCCACCGTGGAGGCGCTGTCCGACACGTTGTCTTCCGCGCAATCCTACCTTGAGAATCTGAAGGCCTCCGACTCCCCCGAGCTGCTGCGAATCCTTCTGCCGCTCGATTCCCGCCTTGCCAGGCTCGCCGCGGCGGCAAATCGGGTCGGCGGCGATCGTGTTGCCGAAGACCAGCATCAATTGATCACTCTGCACTGGATCTTCTCCAGCCTCGCGGGAGGATTGGTGTTGTGCGGCATTGCGCTGATCGCGCTGCTGATGTGGCACAATCGCCTTCTGCAACGTGCGCACCACGACATGCGCATTCTCGCCGACGATCTGCAGCGCACATCGGAAAACCTCGCTGTCGCCAACCAGGACGTCAAGGATGCTAACAACGAGCTCGAAAAGCAGAACAATGTGCTGATCCGGCGGGATCGCGAACTGCGAACCCAGAACGAGCGGTTCGACGCCGCGCTGAACAACATGTCGCAGGCGCTCTGCCTCGTCGACGCCAAGCAAAATCTCGTCGTCTGCAATCAGCGATACCAGGAATTGTTTGGTTTCGACAAACACCTGCTCATACCAGGAACGCCAATCCGCCATCTCATTGAATTTCTGTCGATCAACGGCGGCGACGATATTGGCCTGCGGCAGATCTGGGCGAACCAGCAGGCATTGATCCGCGAGCACCGCGCGGCGACGTCTTTTGAGGAGCTGAGCGATGGACGGACCTTCGGTATTTCCCATCAGCCACTGAGTGAGGGCGGCTGGGTGGCCACTTACGAGGATCTGACCGAGCGGCGGCGCGCCGAGGCTCGGATCGCGCATTTGGCTCATCACGATGCGCTCACCGACTTGCCCAACCGGACGCTGTTTCACCAGCAGATGAACGACTGGTTCCGGCGCATCGCTCAGGACGGAGGCCAGTTTGCCGTCATGTGCCTCGATCTGGACGGCTTCAAGGTCGTGAACGACACACTCGGGCACCCGGTCGGCGACATTCTTCTGACCCTGGCCTCGCTGCGGCTGAAGGATGCGGTGCGCGCCGAAGATCTCGTCGCCCGGATCGGGGGAGACGAGTTCGCGGTGCTGTTGAAAGACGCCGATCCGAACGAAATGTCCAAGGCTGCGACACGGATTCTGGAAGCCATTGCCAATCCCTTCGAGATCGACGGCCAGCACATCAATATCGGAACAAGTGTCGGCATCGCCGTTGCGCCGATCGATGGCGACACCGCCGACAAGTTGCTGAAGAACGCCGACCTGGCGCTCTACCGGGCCAAGGCGGAGGGGCGCGGAACGTCGTGCTTCTTCGAGGCGAAAATGGATTCGCAGTTGCAGGCGCGGCGGCAGACCGAACTTGATTTGCGGACGGCCTTGGGTACGGGCGAGTTTGAAGTCTACTACCAGCCGCTGGTGAACCTGGCATCCGGCGAGATTTCAGGCTGCGAAGCGCTGCTGAGATGGAAGCATCCCACCCGCGGCTTTGTCTCTCCCGCTGAATTCATTCCGATCGCCGAGGAAATCGGTTTGATCGCGAAAATAGGAGAGTGGGTCATTCGGCAGGCGTGCATGACAGCGGCGAGTTGGCCCGCGAGCATCAACGTTGCCGTCAATCTTTCGCCGATTCAGTTCAAGAGCCCGCACCTTGTCCAAAGCATCGTTCTCGCTCTGGCCGCGTCCGGCCTTCCCGCGCAACGGCTGGAGCTGGAAATCACCGAATCGGTTTTGCTGCAGAATGACGATACGACACTCGCGGTTCTTCACGAGATCCGGGCCTTGGGCGTGAAGGTCGCGCTGGACGATTTCGGTACCGGATACTCCTCCCTCGGCTATCTTCGGAGATTCCCGTTCGACAAGATCAAGATCGATCGGATTTTCGTGCAAGAAATGACTACCGATCAGGATAGCATGGCGATCGTGCGGGCCGTGATCGACCTCGCGCATAGCCTTCGAATGACGACGACCGGAGAAGGCGTCGAAACGGCGGAGCAGATGGAACAGTTGCAGAGCGCCGGCTGCACGGAAGTCCAAGGCTTTTACTTGTTCCGTCCTCAGCCCGCCGATGCATTGCCGAAGTGCTTTGCCACCCCGGCTTCAATAAAGACTGTCGCCGCCTGAGAACCCCGCAGGACGCGATCGGGCGCGCTTCCCATCACGCTGCGCGTTTGGCCTCGTCGGTCAGCGTTCGATAAGACAGCGCTTCGGCGATGTGCATGCGGCTGACTTCAACAAGCCCATCGAGATCGGCAAGCGTGCGGGCCACGCGCAGCACGCGATGATAACAGCGATCATCGAAACTTCTAGCAATTCGGCTGGCTCAAGCGGCGGCAGGATCGAGGGCAAACGCGCGGCAAGCATGGATTTGCCCGAACCCGGCGGCCCGACCATCAGGATAATTGGGATAATTAAATTTATTATGTTATAAAGGCTTATGCCTTCCGCCTCGCCATCCCGACCCCGGGCTTACTCCTATCTCCGAATGTCCACTGACCTCCAACTCAGGGGGGACAGTCGCCGACGCCAGCTCGATGCATCGAAAGCCTACGCTCAAGAAAATGGGCTCGATTTGCTGGAGGAGTTCCAGCTCGAAGACATTGGCATCTCCGCCTTCTCGGGCGCCAACGTCACGGACGGCGCGCTCGGTAAGTTTCTCGCCGCTATTGAGGCAGGTTCAGTTCCTGCGGGATCCTTCCTGCTGGTCGAATCACTGGACCGTATCAGTCGGCAGTCCGTGCAAAAATCGCTGACGATCTTTCTGCGGATCCTTGATGCCGGAATCAATCTTGTCACGTTGAGCGACAAGCGTGTTTATGAACCCGGAAGGGTGGATGTGACGGAGTTGATCACGTCTCTTGTGATCATGAGTCGTGCTCACGAGGAGTCCCGCACTAAAAGTCAGCGGGTCGCCGCAGCCTGGAAAAACAAGCGTAACAGCGCTGCTTCTCAGCCGCTGACTGCCATTTGCCCAGCGTGGCTTTGTCTTTCCAGCGATAGGACGAGATACGAGGTTATTGAGGATCGAGCGGAGACGGTTCGATCAATTTTTAAAGACGCAGCGGGTGGGATTGGGATTTTTTCGATTACCAGAAGACTCAACCAACATGCGGTTCCAACATTCGGAAAATCGAAAGGGTGGCAATCATCTTACGTGGGAAAAATATTGAACAATCGTGCTGCGATTGGGGAATTCCAGCCGCACCGCAAGGTCGAGGGAGAGCGGATCGCTGATGGTGATCCCATCAAGGGCTACTTTCCCGCAATTGTCGATGAAGGACTGTTTTATGCAGCTCAGCAGGGGTTCTCCGAGCGGAAGCTTTCAGGACGCGGCCGTAAAGGGACCTTCATAACAAACCTTTTTTCGGGTCTAGCTAAGTGTGCGTATTGCTATTCGTCCATGACATTCGAAAACAAGGGCCCAGGACCAAAAGGAGGCCAGTATTTGGTCTGTGACGGCGCGAAGCGCAGTTTAGGGTGCCGGGGCATAAGATGGCGATACGATGAATTCGAGGCCACGTTCTTGGCGTTTGTTCGCGAACTCGATCTGGAGAGCATCGTCGCTGGAAGGGGTGAGGATTCAAAGCGAAAAACTCTCGAAAATAGAATAGCTGCCCTTCAGAGTGAAATCTCGTCGGTAGACCAGCTGATGGAGAGAACGTATCAACTCCTCGAAAAAAGTGGAGACCTCGACTTTGTTTCAGCGAAGCTAAAGGAACTTGATGCCAAGCGAGACCGTCTAAACTCTGAACTTCAGGTCAAAAAAGATGAATTAGGGCAACTAAGCGCTCAATTGTCAGAATTTTACGGCAGTAAATCACAAATCCACGATCTGCTAGCTCGCCTCCAGAAACAGGAGGGCGATGAAATATACAAGCTCCGCGCTCAGATTTCTTCGAAACTCAAGTCGCTAATCGAGACGCTGCTCGTTGCTCCGTTAGGTGACATCCCCCTCCTGGAAAAAACGATTGAGTTTCTTTCAAATACTGCAGACGCCGCGGCAACTTCCGCCGTGATCGCTCACCTAAAAGCACAATTTGAAAATGGACTACGAAGCCGACGTTATTTTGTGATCGGTTTCAAGAGCCGAACTACGCGCGGCGTGTACCCATCAGCTGGTGATCCACTCAGGTTCGAGGAGCAGATCTTGGATACCCCTGAAGGCGGCCTTTCAAGAATAATTCCGGAAGGCGAATACACACTGTTTGGCCCTCGGCCCAGGCCTTACTCAGTCTTAGCTCCCGATTCTCTACTTGAATCCGACGGCGATGATTTGTCGTGAACGCGCTTGAGTATCGTGGCGATACCGCCGCCGACAAACACCCATACCGCGATGCCCCAGAAGTAGGAGCTTGGTTGCGGTCCGCACGCCACAGCCGGCGTGCCTATAATGGTCAGGCCCTTGTACCCCATCTCATAAGCGAGCTGATTCGCCCCCACGGATTTAAGGGCTTCGCAGAGAAACTGCGAGCCAGCGTAGATAATTGTGTCCATTGACTTGTCCCCCCAGCACGGGCTCTCAGCCGCGGCACTTTTTCAAGACAGCTTTTACGACTGAGACGAACCTCTCCTTTCCGGGACCGTTTAGCGTCGGGGTGGACATCCGCATGAAGTACCTGAACCGATTCTTCCCAATGAACTGCAGCCCGGCCGGACTATTAGTGTCCTGGTCTTCGGCGAATTCGCTGGCTCGGAAGTAGGGAAGGTTCAGGTTGGCGTTGCCGTATTCTCTCCACCACATCGATCTCGCTTC
>DATAIA010000108.1:0-3159 GCA_036262895.1 Xanthobacteraceae bacterium | reverse complement strand
CCGCTCATCGCGCCGCATGACCCCTTTGATCTTCGTCAATTAAGTCTTCTCGACGCCAGAAATCCACCGGCCTGGTTGACCGATGGAGATTGGACATTCCCGCTTGGGACGGATGATCAGGGTCGCGATATCTACTCGACCATTCTCTATGGGTCGCGGATCTCATTGACCGTCGGTATTTTTTCCGTGCTGTTCGCTGCAAGCATCGGCATCATGTTGGGACTAACCGCGGGATATTTCGGCGGATCCATCGATGCCATGATCATGCGCATCGCAGATGTGCAGCTGACCTTTCCTGCCATTCTTATTGCTCTTCTGGTTGACGGAACCGTGCGCGCATTATTTGGTGAGCAGCGCAACGAGGATGCTGTCTTTTGGGTGCTGGTCTTTTCGATTGGCCTTTCGTTCTGGGTGCAGTATGCGCGCACTGTACGCGGTTCGACCTTGGTCGAGCGCAATAAAGATTATGTCTTGGCCGCGAGGCTGATCGGCATCCACCCCGCCCTTATTCTCTTTCGCCACATCTTGCCCAATGTCATTGGGCCTGTCCTCGTGATTGCAACCATCAATCTCGCACTTGCCGTCATCACGGAGGCGACATTGTCTTTTCTTGGCGTGGGATTACCGCCAACGCAGCCTTCGCTTGGTACCTTGATCCGGATCGGAAACAACTTCCTTTTCTCCGGCGAATGGTGGATTGCGATCTTCCCTGGGATCACACTTGCCGCACTCGTCCTTGCCGTTAATTTGCTCGGCGACTGGCTGCGCGACGCACTGAATCCGAAATTGCGATGACCGAACCTGTCCTCAGCGTCCGCAATCTGCGTGTCGAGTTCCCCACCCGGCGCGGAACACTTGTTGCGGTGAATGATGTCTCTTTTGACATCATGCCCGGGGAGGTGCTCGGCGTTGTCGGGGAGTCAGGTGCAGGCAAATCGCTGACAGGTACGTCGATTGTCGGACTACTGGAACCACCGGGCCGCATCGGGGGCGGCGAGATCCGGCTGAAGGGGCAGCGGATCGATAACTTGCCTGCGGAAGCTTTGCGGCGCATCCGCGGCAAACGAATAGGAATGGTTTTCCAGGATCCGCTGACAAGCCTCAACCCGCTTTACACAGTCGGCGAGCAACTCATCGAGACCGTTGAGACACATACCGATTTAAGCGGCCAGACCGCACGAAATCGTGCAATCTCGCTGCTGGCGGAAGTCGGCATCCCGGCACCACAGCTACGGATCGATGATTACCCGCACCAGTTTTCCGGCGGAATGCGGCAACGCGTTGTGCTGGCACTAGCGCTGGCCGGCAGCCCGGAGCTTGTCATCGCCGATGAGCCGACGACCGCCCTTGATGTTTCCGTCCAGGCCCAGATCATTGCGCTACTCAGGCGCCTTTGCCGCGAACACCACGTGGCCGTGATGTTGATCACCCACGACATGGGGGTGATTACAGAAACAGCAGACCGGGTTGCCGTCATGTATGCGGGCCGCATTGCCGAGATCGGCCCCGTGCGTGACGTAGTAAAATCCCCATTTCACCCCTACACCGCTGGCCTGATGGGCTCGATCCCGAAGCTTGACGGTGAGGCGGAGCACCTTGTGCAAATCTCCGGGTCGATGCCGGGGCTGACTTCAATCCCCAGTGGATGTTCCTTTCATCCGCGATGTCCACGGGCTTTTGCGCCCTGTTCGGTCCATCGACCCAACCTTGCCGACCACGATCGGTCAAACGTTGCTTGCTGGCTTTACCAGAATGCTCCAGATGCAACGGAGCCGGTCCGATGAGCGTCGAACCTCTGGTAAGCGTCAACAAGCTAAGCCGATTGTTCGATGTATCAAAGCCGTGGCTCAATCGGGTTATCGAAGGCCAACCGCGCCAATTTTTGGCAGCGGTATCGGACGTGACCTTTGAAATTGGCCGAAACGAAACCTTCGCCCTCGTCGGTGAATCCGGTTCCGGAAAATCGACCGTCGCCAAGATGACTGTCGGCCTTGTTCATCCGACTGCGGGCGAGGTAATCGTGGACGGCATTTCCATGAGCGATCCCGCTCAGAACCATGCCAGGCGGCGAATCCGCCGGCGCATTCAGATGGTTTTTCAAGATCCTTACGCAAGCCTCAATCCGCGCTGGCGCGTAACCGACATTGTGGCTGAACCGATCCGCGCCTTCAAACTCGCTGATACAAACGATGTAACAAACCGTGCCGGCGAATTGCTGAAACTCGTTGGCCTTGATCCCGCGGATGGACGCAAATATCCGCACGAATTTTCCGGCGGACAACGCCAGCGTATTGCAATTGCTCGTGCGCTTTCATCTGATGCCGATTTCATCGTATGCGACGAACCGACATCCGCGCTCGATGTGTCGGTGCAGGCACAAATCCTCAATTTGATGCGCGAACTGCAAGGCAGGCTCGGCCTCACCTATCTCTTGATCAGCCACAATCTCGCCGTCGTGCGGCACATGGCGAACCGCATCGGGGTCATGTATCTGGGCCGCCTGGTGGAGGTCGCGCCCGCAAAGGAGATGTTCCGCACGCCGCTGCACCCCTATACCCGTATGCTGCTCGACGCTGTGCCCGACCTCGAGATGACCGGCCGCGCTCGCAAACCGGTTGACGGCGAGGTACCCAACCCGATCAATCCACCATCGGGCTGCGCCTTCAACCCACGCTGCCCCTTTGCCAACGAGCGCTGCCGAACCGAACGCCCCGAGCTCAAAGCGACAGGTGCAGCCAAAGTCGCCTGCCATGCCATCGAGGAAGGACGGATTTGAGCAATAGTTGGTTTTAACACCTCTGCGACGACAGCCGCATTATACTACGCTTGATGATTCGACCTTTTTCATCGAGCCGCACTTGCAATCGAGCGAACACCAGCCAAAGCCCGCATCCAGCGCCCTTGAACAGGCTGTCACTCTGCATCGCGCAGGCCGGCTTGATGAAGCCGAACAGCACTATCTTGCAATCCTTCAGGCTGATCCTCACCATTTCGATGCGCTGCATCTACTCGGCTTGGTTCGGCACAAGCAAGGACGATCCGCCGAAGCCGCGGAACTGATTGGAACTGCCCTGAAGATCAAAGTTACGGTCGACGTTTTGTTGAACTATGCCGCGGTTCTTGAGCAGCTTGGCCGCTTCGACGACGCTTTGTCCAATT
>DATAIA010000107.1:0-3237 GCA_036262895.1 Xanthobacteraceae bacterium | reverse complement strand
AAAGACCATCGCTTGTGCCCGATGTAGCTCGTGAACACTGGCACAGCCACCCCCGCAAGGTGAGCAATTTCTCTCACGTGCCAACTCACGCCAATCAGCGGGAGAAGATGGTAGGCGAGTGCAACGCTGACAAGCCAAGTTTGGATCACGGCAACTAGGTTGACGAGCGTGAAGAAGAGGGCAGATCGCCCGGTCGACTGCTTACTCTCGGTGAACACGAAGAGCTTCGCGAGCACGAACGCCGTGACCATTCCGGTGACATACGCGACAACGATAGCTGCCGAGTAAGGCATCCAAATGTTGTAGAGGATCCGGCTGCCCCAATTGACCGCGGCGGCAAAGCCACCGGTCACCAGGAACATAAGGAACTCCTTCGAGACGAGCGTCCGCTTTTCGATGGCACTCGCCCTGGTCATATCATCTTCGCCATCTTGCGCGACAGCCCGATGCTCTCGGAAATTCCGCGGTCTTCGGGATAGTAGTAGGACGTATCGGCGACAAGAAGCCCTCTCACGGGCAGTTGAATTGGCGGGAGCCGGTCGAGATAGCCAGGTTCGCAGATCGGTTGCGCGTACCGATAGCGGCTCGCACGAATGTCGATGAAGTCATCTTTCGACAAGCCCGGGTTGATCTTCATCAGGTAGCGCTTGACCCGCTCGATGAACACCGAATCAGCTTCCTGGTATTTCGGATGCTCGCCGGGCATATAGAAGGGCACATAGACGACGTGATGGTCTAGCGGCCGAAGGTTCGTGTATTCGACGATGCCGGGGATATCCATCTCCGGGTCATTGGTATTGAGCCAAAAGTTTTCAGTCACCGCTTTCTTCAACTTCGCGATGACGCATACGACAGCAATGTTCTTGACGCCTTTGAATGCATCCAGGACGGTGGAGGGCAAGTCCGGAATTACACGGGGGACGTAAGGCAGAGGGATCGTACTGATGACCTTTTCAAATGCGTGATGTTCGCCCCGCACGACAAGGCCCGTCACCTTTCCGTCCTCGAGCACTACCTTTTCGACCGGCGCACCGAGCCTGAACTCTCCGCCGTTCGCTTCGATGTATTGGCGCATCGCCAGCAGCAGCGTGTCAGAGCCCCCTTCCAAATAACCAAGCTTCTCGCGAAAGAGGTCGTAACGCGATCGCCCGATTCGGCGGATGCGGCTCCATATCCAAGCCGCGGACAGGTTGTACGCGTGGTCGTAGAACTTGTAGTCGAAGAGTCGACGCCACAGTACTTCCCAAGCCTCTTCACCGATCCATCGCCGGATCCAACTAGTCGCCTCCATGTGGTCCAGCGGCTTCCAATCGTTGCGCTTGGTCGAGAGAAATGCATGCAGCCCATATCGGACCTTCGCGGACAGGCTCAACCCTTTGAATTTCAACAGAGCTATCGGATTCCCCCAGGGCTGCACGCGGCCGCGATGGTAATAGCCCATTTTGGTTTCCCGCCACTGCATCTTGTCTTCGATGCCCAATTCTCGCAGCACCTCAAAAAAAGCATGGTCCGAGATCGCGTGAAAGTGGTAGTAGCGCTCAATGGAGAGCCCGCCGAAATCGAAGCATGCAGCCATCCCCCCAACGCGATCGTCTGCTTCAAAGATGATCGGCTTGCGTCCGTCCTTCACGAGTTGGTAGGCCGCACCCAGGCCCATCGGGCCCGCGCCGAGTACTGCTACGCGTTCTGCGCTGTTTGCCATGATGAGATCAAAATTCCAATGCGATGTGGCTGTATGTCGGATCGTTGAACGTCTCGTGCATGGCTTGTGCAAACGGCGTGGCGCGAACCGAGAAGATCTTCTCCCAATCGATGACTTCGAATTCATCGCCAGCCGTTAGTGCTTTCAGTTGATCAGCGGTAAACGGAGGATTCTTGCTGAAGATCGCGTAGATCCTCAATAGAATGTAAAACAAACCATAGGGAATCCGCATGACTGCGCAGCGCGCCCGCGTCGCACGCTTGATCTGCCGGATGATGTCGATATAGTCGACTTTCTCCAGCCCCGTGATATCGAATGCATTGTTGTTTACGCGCGACTCAATGCAACTGATGATGACATTGCAGAAATCGCCGACGTAAAGGGGTTGCCGCATGTAACGCCCGTGGCCAGGAATCGGAAACACGGGCACCCGCTGCATGAATCGCGACAGCCAGCCAAGATGTTTGCGGTCGAACCAGCCAAACATCAGCGTCGGCCGGAGCACGACGCAATTGATTCCCGAGGCCACGACGAGTTCCTCCTGCTCTCGCTTTGTCTCGGTGTACCAGTCCGTGCCGACCGAGTTGACGACCGACGAGCTGATATGCACGGTGTACGGAACCCGATACCGCTTGATGAGCTCAATTACGTTGCGAGTCGAATCGATATTGTTCCGCACGAATGGCTCGCGCGTCGGGGCGCCAATTTGTGCTTGCAGCATGACGACCACGTCTGCGCCCTCAAAATGCGTTGCCCAATCGCCAGGCTCCGCGAGGTCGGCAACGACCACCTTAACGTCAGGATGAACGGACCGTAGGACGTCGACATTCGCTTCGTGCTTGTCGAGCACAGTAAGGTTCGTGTAGCCGTGTGCTTTCAGTCGTGCAATGAGATTTTGCCCGACAAGTCCGGCACCGCCCGGCAGAAGAATACGGGTGTTATTCATGCGTTCAATTGTGTGTATTTTGTCCATTAGCAATAAGCGCCATGTGACAAAAAGTAATCCCGCTCAGTCGAGCGACAAAGGTGTGGTTGCTGCTGTGCGGATCGCTCCCAACTTCATGCGGCAATAATCCCCGCCGGAGATCCGAGCAGAGAACTGTGCATCGCCTGCCGCCGGTTTTTGGAAGAACGCGGTCCAGCCACTATACCTGGCGCGCCGACCAGCCTCATTCGCTCCTTCGCTGCTGATGCCCCCCGTCACCCCAGTGCCGATCGAGATGCCATTGGCATCCGTCACAATGACGTCGCGTGGTACGCGCCCATCTTCCTTGTCGTAGATCCAGCCAGTGGCACGATAGACGCCAGGCGTCAACGTCGGTGAAATAGTGTCGATTGCACCATCGCATGTCGAAGTGGCGTGCAAACGCTTGGGCGGCACCAAATAGTCAACCTGCTCAGGCGAGAATATCGTCACTCGAGCGCCCTCGGCTGCCTTTGCATCTACGACGAGCTGGTCTGGAAACGGATAAATGGCGCGTGTAACTTCCGGATCATAGACATGAGCTCGCAAGGCAAGTCCGGCGACAAGGCGT
>DATAIA010000106.1:0-1712 GCA_036262895.1 Xanthobacteraceae bacterium | reverse complement strand
CCGGAACGAGTATTACCCGCGGTTGCGCGAATTCTATTCCAAGGTGGGCAGTGGCGATGAAGAGAACGTGGTTCTCCGTGCGTCTGAAGTCTCCGGTAACTAAGCTCGTTCTCTGCCTCGTCGGGCTCGTTGGCTCGGCGTTTGCGTCGTCACCGCAGTGGTTCCGCGATGCCGCGCATGCTTCGCTGCCGACCTATGAGGCGAAGACCGAGGCCGTCGTGTTGCTCGACGAGCAGGTCACGACCGTCAGCGACAGTGGCGAGGTGAAAACGACCTATCGCGTCGTGAAGAAGATCCTCACCGCGCATGGTCGCGATGAAGGCAAGGTCGTGATCCATTTCGATGGCGAGACGAAGCTCTCGAACTTGCACGCCTGGAGCCAGCCGACGCAGGGTGCCGAGTACGAGCTGAAAGAGAAAGACGCGATTGAGACCCAGGCCTTCAGCGAAGAACTCTACAGCGACATGCGCGCCAAGATTCTGCGGCTCCCTGCGGAGCCGGGCAGCATCATCGGTTACGAGTACGAGAAGAAAGGCCGTCCGCGCGTTTACATGGATGGCTGGGAATACCAGGACACGATCCCGGTCGTTTTGTCCCGTTACACCCTTGTGCTGCCCAGCAATTGGGAGATGGAGACCTATTGGGTGAATCGCCCGAAGGCTGAGCCGCAGCACGTCGGTAACAGCTTTACATGGGAAGAGCGCAACATTGCGGCCATGAAAGAAGAAGACTCCATGCCGTCGTGGCACGCCGTTGTGCCGCGTATGAGCGTCGCCTTCTTTCCCGGAAGCGGTAAGTCCGGCAAGGCCCACACGTCATGGGCAGAGGTCGGCTCATTTTTTTATAGCCTTTCGAATCCGCAACGCCAGGTCACTCCGGCGATCCAGGCTGAGGCCGCGCAATTGACCGCCGGCAAGACCACCTTTATCGACAAGGTGCGCGCTATCGCCGCCTTCGCGCAGCGCGATGTTCGCTACGTCGCCATCGAGATTGGTATTGGAGGCTTGCAACCCCACACCGCGGAATCGATCCTCAAGAACAAGTACGGCGACTGCAAAGACAAAGCCACGCTGATGAGCGCCTTGTTGCGTACAGCGGGGATCAACTCTTATTTCCTGTCGGTGCACACCCGCCGCGGTTACGTTGCTCCCGACGCGCCCAGCGCTTACACGTTCAATCACGAGATCATCGCCATCGAAGTGCCGAAGGGCGAAAAGCTGCCGGCATCGTTCCAGTCTTTGGTCACGCACTCCAAGCTTGGGACGTTGCTGATCTTCGACCCGACGGACGAGATCACGCCCGTGGGGCAACTGCCGCGGTATCTGCAATCGAATTACGGATTGCTGGTCCAGGAGCAGGGCAGTGACCTGATCCCTCTGCCGATCCCCGCGCCGGAGAGCAACGGACTTACGCGCACCGCCAAGCTCAACCTGACGCCGGAAGGAACATTGTCCGGCGAAGTCCGCGAGATTCGTACCGGTGTGGAGGCTACGACCAAGCGCTATCAACTGCGCGGCCTGCCGCCCAATGAGCGCAGAAAGACGGTAGAAAATTTCCTGTCGACCGCGCTTTCCGCCTTTTCCGTCAAAGATTTTGCCGTCGAGAATCTGGACGATAACGAGAAAGACCTGGTTGTGACCTACAAGTTTGAGACCACGGGCTACACCAAGAATATGGGCCCACTGGTGCTCATGCGGCCGCGCGTCATTGGT
>DATAIA010000105.1:0-2826 GCA_036262895.1 Xanthobacteraceae bacterium | reverse complement strand
TCGCCTTTCACGATCAGACACGTCCGGCTGGTCCAGAAGATCGGGCAGACTGTTGTCGGCCCCCTTATGGCTATCGGAGAATGGGGCAACCCCAGGACCCAGTACATCGGACCCGAGATCTCATCGCATTTCTGGCCCAATGGCACGCTGCCGAACTCCGAAGAATTTGATTTATTCGTAACGAGCGACTTCGTGGACTACCGGCTCCGCGTGAGCGGGCTGGTCGATAACCCGAGGACGTTCTCTTATGCCGAGATCAAGGCGATGCCAAAGCAGGACCAGATCACTGAACATTTTTGCATTCAGGGATGGTCCGGCGTCGCCAAATGGGGCGGCGTTCCGATGCGCCACATCCTCGACATCGTAAAGCCGACAGCCGACGCTCGTTATGCCGTCTTCTATTCGCTCTCCGAAGGCTCGGCAGGCGGCGGCTATTACGACGTTCACAAGATTCACAACATGCGCCATGAATTGACCATCCTCGCCTACGAAATGAATGGAGCGCCGCTCAGCGTGCTTCATGGCGCGCCGCTGCGGCTGCGCTGCGAGAACGAGTTGGGCTTCAAGATGGTCAAATGGATCTCGGCGATCGAGTTTGTGCACAGCTTCGACCACCTCGGCGCCGGCCAGGGCGGCTACAACGAAGATCATGAATTCTATGGATATCGTATGCCGATTTGATGCGTCGAAGTCGCCAAAAGAGGTCTCCGGTGCTCATCAACTCTTCAGATCAAGTGCCTCGTGTCACGATGCTGAAGCGATTCCCGGTGCCGAGGAATTTGGGCGTGTCGCCCAACTCGCGCATCGTGCAAGGACGAACGTGGCCTGCGCCAGCCGGCGCGGCGCGCCTTAAATCATTTGAGATTTATCGCTACGAGCCAGATTCCGGCGAGAACCCACGTCTCGACACTTTCGAAGTCGATCTTGATGATTGCGGCCCGATGGTTCTGGACGCTCTCATCTGGATCAAGAGCAATGTCGACTCGACCCTCACTTTCCGCCGCTCATGTCGGGAGGGCGTCTGCGGGTCCTGCGCCATGAATATGGACGGCACGAACTGGCTCGCCTGCACGAGGTTCATATCCGACTTGGGCACGCCGGCCACGATTTATCCTTTAGCAAATATGAGGGTTATCAAGGACTTGGTCCCTGATCTCACACATGTCTTTGCGCAATACGCAATGATCGAGCCTTGGCTCCAATCAAAGACACCAGAGCCCGAGAGGGAGCACCTCCAATCCTCGGACGAGCGTAGCAAGCTCGACGGCTACTACGAATGCATTCTCTGCTTCTGCTGCACATCTGGCTGCCCGAGCCATTGGTGGAACGGCGACCGCTTTCTAGGACCCGCCGTACTTCTTCAGGCTTGGCGCTGGTTAGTTGATAGCCGCGATGAGGCGACGGGCGAGCGGCTCGATATTTTGGAAGATCCGTTTCGGCTCTACCGTTGCCACACTATCCTCAATTGTACTCGGACCTGCCCGAAGGGCCTGAATCCCGGAAAGGCGATCGCCGAGACCAAGAAGATGGTGATCGAGCGCCGAAGCTGATCGCCATCAGGGATGAAATTCAATGTCCAATCAAGCCGCAGAACGGCCCAGACCTCTGTCTCCTAATATTCAGATCTATCGACCGCAGCTCACGTCGGTCTTATCGATCGTCAATCGGGTTACCGGCGCGCTTTTGAGCGTATGTGGCATCGTCCTGGTTGTCTGGCTGGTCGCGGCGGCAACAGGACCCCACGTCTATGCCTTGGTGCAAGGCACTATTGCTTCCTGGATCGGTCAGATCGCGCTGTTCGGGGTCACCTTTGCATTTTTCCTTCACCTCTGCGGGGGTATCCGGCATCTCGTGTGGGACACGGTCCACGGATTCGAGCTTCGGTCGATATACGCCTCGGGATGGGCGATTGTGGCGGCGAGCGTGGTACTCACGCTGGCAGCCTGGCTGCCCAGACTATTTGCAGGATAAAGCCGAGATGGATCGTCAGCGCACGCGCTCGCCCCTGGCTCGCGCCAGGGGCTTCGGTTCGGCAAAGCACGGCGCTGAGCATTGGTGGATGCAGCGCGTGTCCGCCGTCGCCCTCGTCCCACTGACATTGTGGTTCGTCGCCTCGATCATCGCGCATACCGGCAGCGATTACGCCACATTCATCGTTTGGCTGAGAACACCGCTCATTAGCATTCTCATGGTCCTGCTGCTGATCGCACTCTTCTATCACACCGCTCTCGGCCTCCAGGTCGTGATCGAGGACTACGTACACTCGGGAGTCAAATTTGCAGCGCTGGTAGCGGTTCGCCTTGGTTGCTTCGCACTCGCCACCTCAGGAATTGTCGCTGCCTTGCGCATCCGCTTTGGTGGCTAAGTGGAACGGTGCACGTGCACAAAAACGTAATAAATGCCGCGAAGCATGCGGCTGGGTCAGTTGAGAACGGCTGCGTAAATCCGTTCAAAAATGGATTTAGGTGACAAGCAATGCTCGTCGAAAACTTGCTGCCAGTCGCGCGCAAAAGGCTCGTTATAATCGCGGATAATGCCCCGCTGATCGAAGCGGCAATACTTCTGCACGCCGGAACAGATATTGTGGTCGTATGCGATTCGGTAGGACTTTTGTCTGGCGTCATCACAAAGACGGATATCGTTAGGCAAATCAGTAGCTGTCAGGGAGCAGCTTGTATCACTGCTGCCTCATTCGTAATGACACGGGATGTTATCGTTTGCGGAGGTGCGTTATTCGATAGAAGCGATTGTTGGAGCTGGAGCCGGGATCGCTGCTAACGCCGTGGTGGTCGCGGCCAGCGAATATGGCGTGCTTAGCGTGAAGGT
>DATAIA010000104.1:0-5727 GCA_036262895.1 Xanthobacteraceae bacterium | reverse complement strand
CTCGTTAGGTCAGCTTCTGACCCTTGCAGACCTAAGCGGGCAGGGTGTTTTATTTCAGCTTCTGCACCCTTTGCGGACCTAAGCGCGGGGGGCGCTCAAGGTCTGTTGTTGGCCCATCGCGACCGGCTGTGCGCCGCTAGTTTGTTACAGCGCCGGCAAACCTCGACTTCGATAAAGCCAAGCGTGATCAGATGTCGGGTGATCGTTGGCTGTCGTTTCACCGTACCAATCCGCCACTGTTTCGCCGCCGAATTATCACGCGTCTTAATCTTCGACGCAGCGTCAGGACGCGCCCTAAGTGCTGCACTTTGAGACGTTTTTCGCCTTGATTTTTTGTAAAAGGGGGCGGACAGTTGCCGCTAAGCTGTTGGGTCCCGGGCTGCGCATGTAATTTATTTTCCGCCTGCACCGGGCACAGTTTATTCACGCGGTTCGAGCAGGAGGCTTGCCATGCGTCTTGCCGCTTGCGCCGTTTTCGCAGCGTTATCGTTCGTCGTAACACCCGCCCCTACAGCGCTTGCCGCGCAGCCTGCCGCACTCGCCGAGTACGGCACCAAAGACGAGGCGGTGGCAATGGTCAAACGCGCCCAAGAGATGTTCAAGAAAGAGGGCGCCGACGCCACCTTCAAGGCGATCGATGATCCTTCCAACAGAGAATTTCACGATCGCGATCTTTACGTGTACCTATACACTTTATCGGGTGTCTGCGTTGCGCACGGAGCCCGCCCGGCTCTCATCGGCAAGAATCTCATCGACCTCAAGGATCAAGACGGAAAGTACCTTGTCCACGAGCACATCAAAATCGCGAAAGGGCCGGGTAGCGGCTGGATCAGATACAAGTGGCCAAATCCGATAACCAACAAGATCGAAGACAAGACCAGCTATGTCGAAAAGATAGGGGATAATTACTTTATTGGTGTCGGGGTTTATAAGCAATGACGAGCGTTGGCGGGGTTGCTGCGTCGCCTCAGCGTCATAAGCCAGCTAAGTCAGTCCCCGCTCACTGGGCCGTTCTCACTATCTTCAATAATCTCTCGATCCAGATAAAGGCTTCGATTGCCTCGGTGCTCTTGCTCATTTGCCTCTTGGGCTTGGGAGCGAACGCCTATCTGACCTCGACGCGATCGGCCGAGGGACTGCGAGTCCTTACCAACCAACTAATTCCGAAGCAGCAGGCATTCAGTCAGGCGAGCGAGGCTGTTGTCGCTACGCATATGAAGATATTTCGATACGTTTCCTGGGCGAGCAATGGTGTGAGTCACACTCTGCTCGATCCCCTGCACGCCGAAATCAACGCCGACCTCGACAAATTGTCGTACCGTATTGATGCTGCGGCCCGGCGACCCGACTTAACGGGTCCCGAACGCAGGAGCATGCATGACCTTCAGGCCAAATGGCAAATCTGCAAAAATCATGCAAGGGATGCCATCGACGTCGGTCAAACCGACGCAGCGATGGCGACGATGATGCTCGGCCAGACCGACGACACCTTCAAGGATGTCGACACTATCTTTCAGACTCTATCGAACGAGATGTCGGAAACTGCGCTCGGCCTCAGCAATCAACTCTATTTTGCTGCCGGGCAAAACAAAAATATCATTATTTGGGTGACCGTCATCGGCTGCCTGATAAGCGGGTTTGTCGCCATTATGGTCGGTAGATCGATAGTGAGGCCGATCGAAGCCGTCACCGACGCGATGCAACGCCTTTCGGCCGGCGAAACGAACGTCGACATCGGTTATCGCGATCGCCGCGATGAGATCGGGCAAATGGTGGGTGCCATCGATATATTTCGCGGCATCGCCCGTCAGAACACACAGCTGCTTAACGAGCTCCGCGACCGGACGGGTGAGCTGGCGCGCTCGGTCGAGGAATTGCGCGCGCTGGGGGAGGTCAGCCAGACGGTCAATTCGACGCTCGATCTCGAAACCGTGCTGGCGACCATCGTCGCCAAGGCTGTGCAGCTGTCCGGCACGGAGGCCGGCGCCATTTACGGCTACGACGCGCAAGTGCGCGAGTTCCGCCTACGTGCCACATACGGCATGGGCCAAGAATTGATCGACGCGCTCAGGCATCAACGTATCGGGTTTGACCAGCGCGACATCGCGGCGGCTTGCGCCAGCGGCGAGCCGAGCCAAATTGCCGACCTCCACGAGGAACCTCGCTCGGACGTCAACGAGATCGTCCTGCGCGCCGGCTATCGAGCGCGCTTGCTGGCGCCGCTGATGCGCGGTGAAGAAATAGTCGGCTTGCTGGTGGTGCGCCGCAAGACGCCGGGCTCGTTCGCGAACAACATCATCGATCTGATGAAGACCTTCGCGGCGCAGTCGGTGCTGGCGATCCAGAACGCGCGGTTGTTCCACGAGATCGACGACAAAAGTCGCGAACTTGAGGTCGCGAGCCGCCATAAATCGCAGTTCTTGGCCAATATGAGCCACGAGCTGCGCACGCCTCTCAACGCCATCCTCGGCTATAGCGAACTCATTCTCGACAACATCTACGGCGAGGCACCGCAAAGGATGCGCGCCGTTCTGGAGCGGGTGCAGACCAACGGCAAGTACCTGCTCGACCTGATCAATGACGTGCTCGATCTGTCAAAGATCGAGGCCGGACAGCTGATCTTGTCTCTCGCCGATTACTCCGTGGCCGATATGGTGCAAAGCGTCCACACGGCGGTCGAGCCGCTGGCGAGGAGCAAAAAGCTCGGAGTTACAGTCGATCTGCCGCGCGATCTGCCGGCGGCGTATGGTGATGACAGACGATTGAAGCAGGTGTTGCTCAACCTGGTTGGGAACGCCATCAAATTCACCGACAGCGGCGAAGTCGCCATCACGGCCAGCGCGGCGGATGGGGCGTACACGATTGTGGTGCGCGACACCGGACCCGGCATTGTCGAGGCCGATCAGACCAAGATATTCGAGGAATTCCGGCAGGGTGACAACGCGCAGACCAACAGCAAGGGCGGTACCGGGCTCGGCCTCGCCATCGCCAAGCGCATCGTCGAGATGCACGGCGGCAGGCTATGGGTGAACTCGCGTCCCGGCGAGGGCTCGACGTTCTCGTTCACCGTGCCGCTGCGCGTCGCAAGGCAAGCGAGCCAGTCATGAGCAGGCGCATTCTCGTAGTCGAGGATCAGGAGGACAATCGCCAAATCCTGCGCGACCTTTTGGGCAGCGCCGGCTACGACATCATCGAGGCCGGCGATGGCGAGGCGGCAATTGCCGCGGCCAAAGCGGAGAAGCCCGATCTCATCCTGATGGACATCCAGTTGCCACTGCTCGACGGCTACGAGGTCACCCGCCGCATCAAGGACGAAATGGCGCTGAAGGATATTCCCATCATCGCGGTGACCTCCTATGCGTTGAGCGGCGACGAGGTCAAAGCGCGCGCCGCGGGCTGCAACGCCTACTTCACCAAGCCCTACAGTCCGCGGTTATTGCTGGCCAAGATCAAAGAATTCCTGCCGTAAAGCGGGAGCCTACAGAGCAATGAACAATCCCGCGCGCATCCTCGTTGCCGACGACAACGAGACCAACCGCGACATCTTGGCAACGCGGCTGGAAGCGAACGGTTACGAGGTATTGCACGCCGCCGACGGCGAGGAGGCGCTGGCAGTGACGCGCGAACGGCGGCCCGACCTCATCCTGCTCGACATCATGATGCCGAAGCTCGACGGCATCGAAGTGTGCAAGCGGTTGAAGGCCGACGTGACGTTGCCGTTCACGCCGATCATGCTGGTGACCGCCAAGGCCGAATCGGGCGACGTGGTCGAGGGGCTTGATGCCGGCGCCGACGAATATTTGACGAAGCCGATCGACCAGAAGGCGCTGGTAGCGCGCGTGAAAGCCCTCTTGCGTATTAAGGGACATCACGACACAGCCGGCGCGAGGGCGCAGCCGGTCCGATCGACCGGTTCCGATTTGTTTATCAGCTACTCGCGAAAAGACCTGATGGCGATCCAGTCAATCACCGCAGCCCTGCAACAAAACGGCTGGTCGGTCTGGTCCGACCAGCAGCTTCAGGCCGGCGTCAAGTTCGATCGAGTGACCGAACAAGCACTGACCGATGCGCGCGTGGTAATCGTAGCGTGGTCGCGTAATTCAGTCGACAGCGACTGGGTCCGTGCTGAGGCGGCGTTCGCGTTACAGTACTCAAAGCTCTTTCCGATTCGGCTTGACGATGCCCCGGTCCCGCTTCGCTTCATTAATCTGCATACGCTGGACCTGTCCGGATGGGGCGATGGTTCCGGGCAGGCATTGCAGACGCTTATCGGTCATCTGAGGGAAATTCTCGGCAGGCCGAACGGCAGTTAAGATTTTTCGAAAGAAGTTTGCTTCTGAGTCGCACTACATGATGAAGCGCGACTCCTGTGCGGTGCGTAAAAAATCGCGCATCTCCTCAAAGGCCAGCCGTTCCATTTCGATCATAGTTTCGAACTTTATTTGGCGCGAGCCGGCATCGAAACGTGCAAGAATGTCGCGCACCAAGTCGCTATGGCGCTGATAGCGTTCGAGCTCTCGCTTCGGCTGCAAGCCCTCTTCGAGCGTCCGCATACCGAGCGCGACCACGGCGAAGCAAATTGCGATCCATTGCGCCCACGGCGCAAAGCTCGATTGTGGCGCAAACACCGCAAGCGGTACAATGACGAGAGATTCCGCGATCAAAAGGCCTAGCGTCGCGACGATGCTGCCCGTTGCCAGGATTGCTTCAAGTGTGCGCAGACTGAAACCGGCAAGGACGAATTGGCCATAGCGGATCTTCCAATCGGCGTACTGTTGCTGATGGCGCAGGCGCAGCGCCCGGTAGGCGTCGAAATATTCGCCAGGAAGGGCATCGAATGTCGACTGACGCGGGTCTTGCGGAGCCGGATGGAGCCAAATGTTTTGGTTCCTCCCCTTCTGCGTCAAGCCGTGGAGCTCGGGCTCCAGATGATAGGCGAAACGCATGTTGATCTCAGCCAACCACTTGTTGCGCTGTTCGACAAAACGGCGCTTGCCGTCCTCGCCGCAGAACGAGTCGCGTATCTCCTCGACACGACAAACAAACGTCTGAAAATGAAACTGCCTCATGACCTCTGTCATCATGCGCCGGTGCAGCCAATCCGCTTTCGCCTTGCCGATCATGAGGCCGAGCAGGCCGATGAGTGCGCCGACCAAGCCGAGAACTGCCGAAATGCACGCCAGCACGACCGCCTCACGATGCGGCAAATAAATCGCGTACAAGTGTTCGGCAGACGTTCCAAATAGAGCGATGACGACCAATAGAACGGCAGCCAGACCCCAGCGAAGGCTCCGCTTTTTCGCGCGCTTGGCGGGCTCTTCGTATTTCTGAAATTGTGCTATGAGATCGTCATTCTCGATAACATGGAGCATCTCCGGAAACGCCAATTGCGCAGTTTTTCTGTCCTCCGGACCAACCAGAAGGTCATTGTTAAAGGTCTGCGCGCGAAGTTCAGCAGCCATGCAGGCAATAGACCGCGACATTGAGAAAAACTCAAGACTAGCATCGATTCCCCGCGGGGGGCCGACTGATCAAATAGCAATACGCCACCTTCCAACGATTGCCATGCGGCAGCCGTGATCCGGCCAACGCCCTTGAAGCGTACAGGCGCTATAAAAAAGCTCGCCCGCATGCTGCGGTGCCATATGGCCGAAACTGGCCCTGAGCGGACGTAGGCGGGCAGGGCGCTTTAGGTCGGCTTTTTGACCCACAGTGGACACTGCCAGC
>DATAIA010000103.1:0-32469 GCA_036262895.1 Xanthobacteraceae bacterium | reverse complement strand
GCTTCGTTGATGCTTTTCAGCAGCCCTTGAGCAAGCGATTTATCAAACAAAGCTCGCGCTTCTGCCTTCCGGTCAAGCTGCACTAAAACGTTGATCTCTGCGCGTAAGGCATCGCCGCGTTGAACGAGAGTCGTTCTCGATCGCGCCGCAAGCGTGAATGCTGCGAGCGCTTCCTCCTTACGTCCAAGCGCCTCGAAAGCATAACCCCTGCGAATGAGCACTTCATAACTCTGGGGCATTTTTTCAATAGCGCGCAACGCTCGCAGCGGTTGTTTGAGACTCAGTGCGGCGTCTGCGATGCCCAAGCGTACAACGCGGGATTGATCGCCCGGGACGCCTAGTTCCAGCGCCATTTCCCAATCAGATAGAGCGCCGGCGTACTTATGGAGCTGATGTCTGGCAAATCCGCGTAAGGCGTAAAGCTCACCGCGAGCCATGCCACCGGTGATTGCCACTGTCGCTGCAGCTTCTGCCTCGTCAGGGCGTTTTGCCAAATTCAAAAGATTCACGAATAGCAGATGATTAGAAACATCCGCTTTATTTGCAACAATGGCTTTACGCGCTTCAGTTACCGCGAGGTCGTAATTTCTTTGACGCTCAGCTTCATAGGCCCGCGTGGCCGCTTCATAGCTTTCATTTAGTTTATCGGGAACATTAGGAAGCGGCTCTGAAATGATTTGCGCAAAGGCTGGCTCAAGGCTGCAAACAACACCGCTAGTGGCGGTGCGACAATTCTGGATGGGCTGCGACATGCTATTGCTCTTCACCATGCCTTTGCCGCGCGCCATAGCCTCCGCATCTTCGAGACGCGGTATAATTCTGGGGTCAGTGCTGACATAGTCACGGAGCAGCGCCTTGGCGCGCGCGTGATCGCCCGACGCAAGCGCTGCATCCGCCGCTATGATACGGATATTCTTCCGTTCATCGTCAGTGAGTTTGTTGATTGCCAACGCCGCATTGAAATCAGCACCGGCCTGAAGTTTGCCGAGCCGTTGATGGATATATCCTCGCCAAACCAGAGGAACGTAGTTTTGGCTGTCGAGCGCAATGGCAGCGGATGCCGTCTCCAGGGCGTCAGACAAACGATCGGCCACTAGCTGTGCGTTGAGCAGCAATAATCGATAGGACATGTCATTGGGCATATAGCCTACGGCGCGCTGTGCTGAGGTAAGCGCAATATTGATATTTTTGTTTTGAAGTGCGGCGTATGCCTCGGCAGCGAATTGATGAGCCAAACGTTGATTGATGGCGGTTTGCCTTGCCTCAATCTCCGGCTTTGGCGCAAAGGCATGACGCGCTTTCTCGATCTCCTCTCGCGCATGGGCGATGTCATTCGTGGCAATCAGAACATCAATCAGCAAAAGATGCAGTCGAAGCACATCGGGCCGTGACGTCAGCGCCTCACGCGCTTTGCCTTCCGCGTATTTATATTCGCCTCGGTTGAACGCCTTATAGGCCTCATCGGCGGCGGAGTAGGCCTCGCCTTCGAGCGGAAGATCTTGAGTTTGTGCAAATAGTGGGGCCGTCAAAGACAGCATTAAAATCAGCGCGGCTATGCGCAACGGCTTTCGCTCAGCCTGAGGAGAATACGTCTGAAAAGAAGGTGACATCTATTCGCTGTCAGCCTGAAGAAATCTTCCACGTTGCATTCAACGCAAAAACACCTACGAGCCGGGCGCGAAACCTCTTCAATTTCGGGCGCGGGCCGAAAGCGCTGCATCGATGAAGAATTTCGGCGTTGCGCTTTGCGACGAGCCGTCCCCGGGGGCTCGTTCCGCCCTCAAGAACTCCCGTCCAAATGACCGCTAAGCCGATGGCATCAGGCGCACCTGAACATCTCGGCGACAATGGTTCATTAACGTTAAGTTTGGGTAAAAAGTGTTAGATATCAAATGCATGTCTGGCGATTATTTCTCCGCCGCTGACACTTCGAGGCGATCAGCTAATCGCTGAAACGCTGCGAATGGGAATATCGGCTGGCTGATAATGGCGTCGGCGACAGCCGCTCTAAAAAACTCAACCCTACGCCAAACGATCGCCTCGCAAAGCGAGCACGCGGCCGGACATATGTGCATTGGGAAAAGGTCCGGCTGAATTTGGCTGGGGCGCCTGGATTCGAACCAGGGAATGGCGGAATCAAAATCCGCTGCCTTACCACTTGGCTACGCCCCACCGCGAATAACCGCCGGCGGCGCGGACGATAGCGGCGCAGCCCCCTCGGATCAATGTCGATTTACGACACTGGCAGCATATAGATGACCGCGCTTGCGGGGTGGTGGGCCCAGGGCTATAAGACCGCCTGCCTCGGGAGCAATGAAACCCAGGAAATGGGTCTAAATCGCCCCCTAAGGCATTGAATGGGCATACAATCTCTGCTTCAAACCGCTTTGTTTTCGCTTCACGAAGGCAGGTTTTTGACCGATTGGGCCTCAAGTCGGAGTGTAGCGCAGTCTGGTAGCGCACCACGTTCGGGACGTGGGGGTCGCAGGTTCAAATCCTGCCACTCCGACCAATTTCTCGGCCGAGCTCAAGCTTTCCGACCTCGGCATCTCCAAAATCACTCGAAAATAAAGAATATATGTGACCTGCCGCTGCAATCGTCACACCGGCTCGTCCCCCACCACCGCCGTCGCTTCGATTTCAAGCAAGGCCTGTGGCTCGACCAGGCGGCGAACTTCGACCAGCGCCATTGCCGGATAATGCCGCCCCATGACGTCGCGATAGGCTGCGCCAAGCTCGACCAGCGAGGCGCGATATTGATCGATGTCGAGCACGTACCAGGTCATGCGCACGATGTGCTCAGGCAACGCTCCGCCTTCGGCGAGCACCGCCACGATGTTTTCGAGGGCCTGGCGCGTCTGAGGGACAAATCCTTCGGCGAACCGGCCTTGTGCGTCCCACCCCACCATGCCGCCCACAACGATAATATCGCCGCGCGCTTTGATGCCGTTGACGTAGCCTCTGGGGCGCGGCCAATCGCTCGGCTGCAAAATCGTATGGCTACCCCCTGTGCGGGGCTGGCGAGTGGACTTGTCTGACACGGTTCTGATTTTCCTATGAGGCGAGCTTGCGGGATGTACCTTCGGACGCCATCCGGCGCAATTCGAAGCGCTGCAATTTGCCGGTTTGGGTGCGCGGCAATGACGAGACATACTCGATCGTCCGCGGATACTTGAATGGAGCAATGGAAGCCTTGACGTAATCCTGCAACATCCGTGTCGTCGTCTGATCGCCCACGTAGGGTGCGCGCAGAACAACATAGGCTTTCACGATCTGGCCGCGCTCCTCGTCCGGCGCACCGACGACGCCGCACTCGGCCACAGCGGGATGCGTCAGCAGCGCCGCTTCGACCTCTGGGCCAGCGATGTTGTATCCGGCCGATATGATCATGTCGTCGGAGCGGGCCTGATACCAGAACCAGCCGCCCTCATCCATGACATAGGTATCGCCCGTGATGTTCCAGCCATTCTGGACGTAGTTCGCCTGCCGGGGATCGGCGAGATAACGGCAACCGGTGGGACCGCGGACGGCAAGGCGACCGGGCTTGCCGGGGGCAACCTCCCTGCCCTCATCGTCGATGATCTTGGCTTCGTAGCCTGGAACCGGACGGCCGGTCGATCCAGGCTTGAGCTCCTCCTCAGGCGATCCGATGAAGATGTGAAGCATCTCGGTCGATCCAATGCCGTCGAGAATGCGAATGCCGGTCGCGGCCAGCCACGCCTCGAACGTTGCCTTGGGCAGAGCCTCACCTGCCGAAACACATTTTCGCAACGAAGAGACGTCGTGTTCACTCAGCTTCGCAAGTATCGCGCGGTAAGCAGTCGGCGCGGTAAAGCAGATCGTGGCGCGCCAGCGCGCAATCGCTGTCAACAAATCGTCGGGCGAGGCTTTTTCGAGCAGGATCGTCGAAGCTCCAACCCGCATCGGAAAAAGAACAAGACCGCCGAGACCGAAAGTAAAAGCAAGCGGTGGAGATCCGATAAACCGATCTTCCGCATTGGGGCGCAGCACATGCTTGCCATAGGTATCGCAAGTCGCCAACACATCGCGATGGAAATGCATTGTGCCTTTCGGCTCGCCTGTGGTCCCGGATGTAAAGCCAATCAGACAAACGTCATCACTTGCCGTGTCGCAGGCGGCAAAGGACTCGTAACCCGTTTGCTGCATCAAAGCCTCAAGGCTATCCGCACGTCCATCGCCCCAATAAACGATGCGCGCGAGGTCAGGCGCCAGAGCCTTCGTTTTGTCCATCTCCTCCGAAAGTTTGGCATCGCATAGCGCCAGATGAATCTGGGCTTTGCCGACCACGTATGTCAGTTCCTTGGCGCGCAGCAACGGCATGGTCGCGACCACGACGCCACCGGCTTTGATGACCGCGAGATAGGCGGCAGCCATCATCGGGTTGTTCGGAGCACGCAACAAAACGCGGTTGCCCGGAACCATTCCAAGATCGCGCGTGAGGACGTTAGCAATGCGGTTCACCCGGACCGCAAGCTCCGCATAACTAAGGCTTTCCGCGGCAGAAATCAGACACGGTCTGGAGCCGTGCTCCGACGCGGCCCATCGATCCAGCAACTCGGCTGCGCAATTGAACCGATCAGGATAGTTGAGCTCGGGCAAGCCGAAAACAAAATCAGGCCATTGATCGCGTGACGGCAGATGATCTCTAGAGAAGCTGTCGAGATGTGCCGAACGATGCATCGTGTGCCGTGTCATTCTCGTTGCCCCTTCGCTCCCTAGCCAAGCATTCCCGCCGACGATCTGGATTTGAGCATTTCTCTAGCGATGACGATCTTCTGGACTTCGGTCGCCCCTTCATAAATCCGCAAGGCACGAATCTCGCGATAGAGCTCTTCCACCTTCACGCCCTTCGTCACGCCAAGCCCGCCGAATAACTGAACCGCGCGGTCGATGACATGCTGCGCCATTTCAGTTGCGAACATCTTGGCCATCGCGGCCTCGCGGGTGACGCGAGCTTTTTTAAGATCTTTCACCCAGGCAGCCCGATAAATCAGCAGCGCCGCTGCATCGACCTCGGTTGCGCTCTCGGCGATTGCAGCTTGCGTCATTTGCAGGTCACCGAGCGGCGCACCAAACAGCTTGCGGCTCGCCGCACGATCGAGCATTTCGTCCAAAGCCCGGCGCGCAAAACCAAGCGCGGCTGCACCAACAGTCGAGCGGAAGATGTCGAGTGTCGCCATCGCCACCTTGAAACCCTCTCCCGGTTGACCGAGGCGATTGGAAACAGGAACACGAACCTGATCGAACTGCAGAGTTGCAAGCGGGTGCGGCGCGATGGTTTCGATACGCTCGGCAATGGAAAATCCGGGCGTCTCGGCATCGACGACAAAAGCGGAAAGTCCTCGCGCACCCGGCGCTTCGCCGCTGCGCGCAAACACAACATAATGATCGGCGATGCCGCCGTTGGAAATCCAGGTCTTGCGCCCGTTCAGGCGAATGTGGCCCGATCCATCGGGCGTGGCCGTCATGGCCAAGGCGGCGACATCGGAGCCCGCTTCGGGTTCCGACAAGGCAAACGCAGCAATTGCACGCCCATCGCGCACCGGCGGCAAATAATGCGCCTTCAATTCCGGCGAGCCGAATAGCGAGATCGATCCGGTTCCGAGGCCCTGCATGGCGAAGGCAAAATCGGCAAGGCCGTCACGATAGCCGAGAATCTCGCGTGCCAGACACAGCGTGCGGACGTCCAGCGCCGGATGTAAGCCGCCAAACTCCGCTGGCACGACCGCCTTGAGAAAACCCGCATCGCCCAGCGCCTTAACGCGGGCCCGGCACGCCGCATCAACATCGTCATGAGGCAGAGACGCGAGCGTGGCATCTGCCCAACGTTTGATGTCAGCCGCAAACGCCCGATGACTCTCGTCGAAAAACGGCAGCGTAAGGGTTTCCGCGACAGACACTGCTTAATTTCCTTCGAATACCGGTTTGCGTTTGTCGGCAAAGGCGCGATACGCGCGGGCGAAATCTTCTGTCTTCATGCAAAGCGCTTGCGCAACCGCCTCTGCTTCAACCGCGCTTTCGACCGACATGGCCCATTCCATTTCGAGCATGCGCTTGGTCATGGCGTTTGCGAATGTGGGACCGTCGGCAAGTTCTTTAGCCAATGCCGTGGCGTCACGAAGAACTGCATCAGGAGCAACCAACCGATTAAAGAAGCCCCAGCGCTCCGCTTCCTCGCCACCAAGCACCCGGCCCGTGTAGAGCAGCTCAGCTGCCCGCCCCTGTCCGATGATGCGGGGGAGCATGGCGCACGCGCCCATGTCGCATCCGGCCAGCCCAACCCTGTTGAACAGAAAAGCGACTTTCGCTCGCGCGGTGCCGAACCGGATATCCGAAGCCATTGCCATAATCGCACCCGCTCCGGCGCAGACGCCGTCGATCGCCGCGACAATCGGCATAGGGCAGGCGCGCATCGCCTTGACGAGCTCGCCCGTCATTTCCGTAAAGCTCATGAGCTCGACGGTCTCCATCGCAACCAGCGGGCCGATAATCTCGAAAACATCGCCGCCGGACGAAAAATTCTCGCCGGCCCCCGTTACAACAATTGCCTTGATTGCCTTGTCCTTTGCAGCCGCGCGAAAGAGATTTCCGAGTTCCGCGTAGCTCTCAAAGGTCAATGGATTTTTGCGCTCCGGCCGGTTCAACGTAATCGTTGCAACCTTATCCGTTACATCGAGACGCACGTGCCGCGCCTTGTAATCGGCAAGCGGCAGAGTGATCGGATTGGCAGTACTCATTCTTTCTCTCCTCGAACGATCGCATCGCGCGCTGATGTTTTGGCGCGGCCGAGCAAACGCATCAATGTGTCGATTTCCTCAGGCGTCAGCCCTTCAAAGATTTCAGCAATCCAGCCTTCGTGAGTGCGCGCCATGGCACGAAACGCCCGCCGCCCTTCCGTGGTCAGGCTAACGAGCTGGGCGCGCCGGTCGTTCGGCGCCGGGCGCCGATCAAGCAGCCCTTCGGCCACCAGCCGCTCGGCCAGGCCCGTCACATTTCCGTTCGTCACCATCATGCGTTCGGATAATTCGCCAAGCGTCATTCCCACACGCGCCTTATCGAGCTGCGCCATCAAGTCGAAGCGCGGCAAGGTCATATCGAATGACTCGCGCAAGCGACGGCGGATCTCTCCTTCGATCAAAGTGGTGCAGGTGAAAAGGCGGAGCCACAGGCGTATGTCAGCCTCATGATCGGCCGGATGCTCCACAACCTTGGTTTCCGCATCAAGCGGGGCGCCCGCCTCTTCCATTTCGATCAGACCTCTCCTCCCGCGACCGGCAGCGCAGCACCATTGATTGCCGCTGCATCGGGGGAACAAAGGAACAGCACCGCACCCGCAACCTCCTCGGGAGTAATGAGACGACCGATCGGGTTGTCCTTGAGAAAAGCCGTCAATGCGTCCTCGCGACTGCGTGCTGTCTTTGCTGTAACCCGGTCGATGCTTTCGCGAACCAAATCCGTATCGGTATAACCCGGACACACCGCGTTGACGGTGACGCCGGATTTTGCGGTTTCAAGTGCAAGCGCTCGCACAAAACCCACAACGGCGTGCTTGGCCGCACAATAGCCTGACACATATGCGTAACCTTTCAGTCCTGCGGTCGAGCTGACGGCGACAATGCGGCCAAAGCCGCGGCTCATCATGCCGGGCAACACCTCGTGCGCAGCATTGACGGTCGACATGACGTTGAGCTCGAACATGCGACGAAAGTGGTCAGCATCCGCTTTGATGAAAGGTGTTGTTTCAACGCCGCCGGCATTCGCAACCAGAATGTCGATCGGGCCTCGCTGCGCGACCGCGGTTGCAAGGCCTTGCGCAAGCATGGATGCGTCCGTGACATCAGCCACGATGTATCCGGCGGCGTGTCCGGCTGCTGTTGCTTCGGCAAGCGTTTTTTCGCTGCGTCCGACAATGGTCACGGTCGCGCCGGCATTGGCGAGCGCTGCCGAGATGGCTCGGCCGATGCCACGGCTTCCTCCGGTGACCAGGGCGTGGCGACCACCCAGTGTAGCCATAGCCAACCTCTCTAGAGCGCGATGAAAAAAGGTTGAATCACCATCGCGCTCTATCCTTTTGTTTGAGCATGATCTTTTCCGGATCATGCTTGGGACGCCTCGAATTGATTTATTTTAGGCTTGAAATTTCAAGGCTTCAAGCACGCTTGCCCGTTGCCGGATGATTATTTTAAACTTAAACTATTAGGAAACGCATCCGGTCGGTGCAGAGAGACAAGCCAAGGAGAGACCCATGAAAATCAACGTGGTCGGCGGCGGACCTGCGGGGCTCTACTTTGCAATCCTGACCCAAAAAGCCCAGCCGGATGCCCGTATTACCGTTTTTGAGCGAAATCGGCCCGACGATACGTTCGGGTTCGGGGTGGTGTTTTCCGACCAGACGCTTGAGACATTCGAAGCCTACGATCGTGAAAGCTATCGCGCGATTACTGATCATTTCGCCTATTGGGACGATATCGAGATTTATTTCAAAGGTACGGTGCACCGCGTCGGCGGCAATGGTTTCTGCGGCTGTTCGCGTCAAACTTTGCTGAAGCTGCTTTACGAGCGCGCCCGAGCGCTGGGCGTGCAGATCAAGTTTCAAACCGATATCGCCAACCTGAACGAAATTCGAGATGCCGATCTCGTGGTCGCTGCCGATGGCATCAATTCCCGCTTGCGGGAGTCACTCAAAGAAAAATTTCGCCCTGCAGTCGATCTGCGACCCAACAAGTTTTCCTGGATGGGTTCAACCAGGCCCTTCGACGCCTTCACATTCTTCTTTCGCGAAACGTCGCATGGGATTTTTATTGCCCATTGCTACCAATACGAACCTGGCCATTCCACGTGGGTGATGGAAACCGACCCGGAGACATTCGCGCGGGCCGGGCTTGACCGCCTCGATGAAGCGCAATCGGCACGGTTTCTCGAAAACGTCTTTGCGGAAGAGCTTGGCGGTCATCGGCTCATCACCAACCGTTCGCTGTGGCGTAACTTTCCGACAATCCGGTGCGAGCGCTGGACGGCTGATAACGTCGTATTGCTCGGAGATGCTAAAGCAACCGCGCACTTTTCCATCGGCTCGGGAACCAAGCTCGCGATGGAAGACGCGATTGCGCTCCATAACGCGCTCCAGGCAACCGGGGGAAAAGACATTTCGGCAGCCCTTGCGCGCTTTGAATCGCATCGGCGTGAGGATGTGGAAAAAACCCAGCACGCGGCTGACGTATCGCTCGTCTGGTTCGAGCATGTGAAGCGGTTTTGGAACATGGACCCGACCCGATTTGCATTCGGGTTGATGACGCGCGCCAAAGCCATCACCTATGACAATCTTGCGTTGCGCGCGCCGGGTTTCGTTGCGGATGTCGACCAACTGGTCGCAAAAGAAACCCATGCGCAAGGTTTCAATGTGGATATGAAGCGGCCGCGCGCACCGATGTTCCAACCGTTCCGCCTGCGCGGCATGACAACAGCCAATCGTGTGGTTGTTTCTCCGATGTGCCAATACTCCGCACATGACGGCGTGCCCGGTGACTGGCACATAGTGCACTACGGCTCACGCGCCATCGGCGGAGCCGGCCTGTTGTTTACCGAAATGACCGACGTATCAGCCGAGGCGCGGATCACACCGGGCTGCACCGGCCTCTATTCCGACGAGCAGGAAGCTGCCTGGAAGCGGATTGTCGATTTTGTGCATGCGAACTCCGAAACGAAATTCTGCATTCAGCTTGGGCACGCAGGCCGCAAAGGCGCGACCAAACTGATGTGGGAGGGAATTGACGAACCGCTTGAGAACGGCGGCTGGCCGATTATCTCCGCCTCCCCACTCCCCTACTTCCCGCACAGCGAGGTTCCGCGCGAAATGAATCGCGCCGATATGGATCAGGTTGTTGCCGATTATGTAAGTGCGACGAAGCGTGCCGAACGCGCCGGGTTCGACATGCTCGAGCTTCATGCCGCCCACGGCTACCTGCTCGCCAGCTTCATCTCGCCGTTGACCAACAAGCGCACCGATGAATATGGCGGCTCGCTTGAGAACCGCGCGCGGTTTCCGCTCGAGGTATTCCGCGCCATGCGCGCGGTGTGGCCGGATGAAAAGCCGATGTCGGTTCGCATTTCCGCAACCGATTGGGCCGATGGCGGATTGACGGACGCAGAGTCGATTGCGCTTGCGCGTATGTTCGCCGATGCAGGATGCGACCTCATTGATGTGTCGACGGGACAAACGGTGGCGGATTCCGCGCCGGTTTATGGCCGGATGTATCAGACACCGTTTTCCGATCAGATCCGCAATGAGGCCGGGCTTGCCACAATGTGCGTCGGCACGATTACCTCTGCCGATCAAATCAATACGATCGTGGCGGCAGGTCGCGCCGATCTGGTCGCACTCGCGCGACCTCATCTCGTCGACCCCTTCTTCACGATGCATGCGGCGGCTTGGTATGGAGCAAAAAATATTGCCTGTCCGCCCCAGTATTTGGCAGGGAAGGATCAGATTTTCCGCAACAGCGTCCGCGACCGGGAAGAGCTCACCGAGCTTCGGATCAAGGCAAAGCCCAAGGGGCATGGAGCGGCCTGGAAGCAGGCGGCAGAGTAGGAAATAAGTCTGAGAGGCTGTTGCGTTTACTCAGGCTTCAAACCTGCAGGTATCGTTCACGCACGCGGCGGTCTGTGGTCAGCTCCTTGGAGGAGCCAGACCAGACGACATGCCCTTTTTCGATCACGACATGCCGATCGGCGAGCTTGACGAGTGCATCGAGATGTTTGTCGACCAGCAAAATTGCCTGGCCTTCGGCCTTGAGGGTTGCCAGGCATTCCCAGATCTCCAGCCGGATGAGCGGCGCGAGACCTTCGGTGGCTTCATCCAGAATCAAAAGTTTAGGATTGGTCATCAGCGCGCGCCCGATTGCGAGCATCTGCTGCTCGCCGCCGGAGAGTTGATGACCCATATTGTCCCGACGCTCTTTTAGACGCGGGAAAAGATTATAGACGCGGTCCAATGTCCATCGCGGCGTTCCAAATCGAGCAGCCGCCGTTGCGATCAAATTCTCCTCGACACTCAATGTCGGAAAGATCTGCCGGCCCTCAGGCACCAACCCGAGACCGGCCTGAGCAACCTGAAACGACGGCTTACCCAGAAGCGAAACATTCTCGAAATATACCGCTCCCCCAGAGGCCGGCAACAAGCCCATCATGGTATGGATTGTCGTCGTTTTTCCCATGCCGTTGCGGCCCAGCAACGTGACAATCTCGTTTGCTCCGATCGTGAAGCTCACATCGAACAGCACTTGCGCGGGGCCATAGGACGCGGCGAGGTTTTCAACCTTTAGCATGCGCGACCCTCACGCCAATTCATCGCCGAGATAGGCGGCGACGACCTGCGGGTCGGCTCGCACCACATCCGGCGTGCCGGTTGCAACCAAACGGCCATAGATCAGAACAGAAATGCGATCGGCCAGCGCAAAAACCGCATTCATATCGTGCTCGACCAGCACCATCGGGAAGCGCCCCTTCAGGCGTTTTAGCAACGCCGTCAAACGCTCGGTCTCCTCGTGGCCCGTCCCCGCCATCGGTTCGTCGAGCAACAGCAGCTTCGGCTCGCCGGCAATCGCAATGGCAATCTCAAGCGCCCGCTTCTCGCCATGAGACAGTTCGCCGGCAAAGACTTCAGCCCGGTGAGCAAGCCCCACCTCGTGAAGAGCAGCCCGCGCACACTCGTTCAGAGATAATTCACGTGCAGCCTGCTTCGTGAAACGAAAGCTCGATCCGACACGCGCCTGAGCGGCAAGCGCAACGTTTTCAATCACGCTGAAGCCCGGGATGATCGAGGTAATCTGAAACGAACGGACGAGGCCACGGGTCGACCGCGCATGCGCCGGCAAGCGCGTGATATCTTCTCCTGCGAACGTGATGCGCCCGGAATTCGAGATCAATAGCCCGGAAATCTGATTGATCAGCGTGGTTTTCCCGGCTCCGTTCGGGCCGATCAGCGCGTGAAGTTCACCTGGCATAATGTCGAGCGTAACGTCGTTCGTGACGATGAGGCCGCCGAAGCTCTTGCGCAGCCCCTCAATGCGCAGGATCGGATCAGCCAGGATTGGATCAACCACGGCGAACTCTCCGGCTGATTTCGCTGAATAGACCCACCAATCCCCCGCGGCCCAAAATCACGATCAACACGAGCATCGGCCCGAAGATCACTTTCCAATGCTCGGTCAGGGTGGAGAGCCACTCCTCCGTCAGAAGAAAGGCAGTAGCCCCAATAACAGCGCCATAGGGCGAACCAATACCGCCCAGAATGACCATGATCAGCAATTCGCCCGAACGCTGCCAGGACATGTAGGCAGGACTGACGAATTCGGTCGCATTCGCCAGTAAAAAGCCCGCAAGCCCGCCAATTGCTCCGGAGATCACATAGCCCACAAGCTGAAAGCGATAGATCTCGAAACCCATCGTCTCCACTCGGACGGGATTTTCTTTGGCGCCGCGCAAAACCCGGCCGAAACGCGAACCGATCAGCATGCGCACCAGAAAAAACACCGCCGCGAGGCTCGCCAGCACAAAGTAGTAATAGGCTCGTTCATTTTTAAATATGGCAAGACCGGCAAGCGTGTTGCGCGTGGCAATCGTCAAGCCATCGTCACCCCCATAAGGCGCCAATGAACTTGCCGTGAAAAATGCCATTTGACCGAACGCAAGCGTGATCATGATGAAATGAACGCCTTTGGTCCGCAGCGAAACAATTCCCGTAATGAAGGCAAACAACGCTGCTGCGGCAAGCGCGATCGGAAGCGCCAGCAGCGCATCATTGATGCCGTGCTTGGACAGGATTCCCACGGCATAAGCGCCGATGCCGATAAATGCGGCATGCCCGAACGATACAAGTCCTGCATAGCCGACCACGAAATCAAGCGCGATCGCGGCGATAGCAAAAATCATCACTCTGGTGAGAAGGCTCAGCACATAATTTTCTGCTGTCAGGGCGGCAATGCCGGGCGCGACGGCAAATGCAGCAAACAGCAGAACCGGAATAAACGCAGCCGAATGAGACACCGGCTTCATTACAATGTGCGATGGGCGAGCCGGAGCATTTGCTACTCCGGTTCCCTTCGCGGGGAAAATACCCGCGGGACGCAGATAAAGAACGATTGCCATCAGCAAATAGATCAGCATCGAGGCAATCGCTGGCCCCACGGTGCGAGCCTGCGAAGGGCCCATTACAAGGCGCAGGATATCGACGGAGAACGAGCGCCCCAGGGTATCGACCAATCCTATCAGCAACGCAGCGACAAACGCCCCGCGGATCGACCCGATGCCGCCAATGACAATCACAACAAATGCCAGAATGAGAATGGTGTCGCCCATTCCAGGCTCAACCGATAAAATCGGCGCAATCATTACTCCGGCGAACCCGGCTAGCATGGCTCCGAAGCCGAACACCATCGTGAACAGCCGGCGGATGTTGATTCCGAGCGCGGAGACGATCCGCGCGTTACTAGCCCCGGCGCGCACCAGCATTCCCGTGCGCGTATACGCAACGAGAATGTAAAGCAGCACCGCGACTGCGAGTCCGGATCCGATGATCACAAGCCGCCAAACCGGATAGAGCATGCCATCCATGATGACGACAACGCCCGAGAGCATGTCGGGCATCGGCAAGGTGAGCGGCGCCGCCCCCCAGACAAGTTTGACCGCCTGATTGACAAAAAGAATGATTCCGAAGGTCGCGATCACATGATCGAGGTGATCGCGTTCGTAAAGATGCCGGAATAAAAAGAATTCCAGGAAAAATCCGAATGCGAGAGCGCCTGCGAGCGCGAGGATCAACGCGGCAAGAAAATTTCCAGTGATGGCATAGAACATCACCGCAAAATAAGCGCCCAACATATATTGAACGCCATGCGCGAGATTGATGAAATCCATCACCCCGAACACAAGCGTCAGCCCAGCCGCGATCAGAAACAGCAGCACCCCAAGCTGCAGCCCGTTAAGCGTCTGAATAGCAAGGAGTGCGTTGAACATCAGATCAGTTCAGCGGCCGCCTCACCCCAGCCGCTGGGTGAGAGGGGCCGGGATGAAGAAACGATTTTCCGGCTGAACTGGTCGCTCAATTCATCGAGCAGTCTTTGGCGTAGGGATCTTTGTAATCCTCGAATACTTTCGTTGCGATCTCAGTCTGGAATTTACCATCTGCGCGCTTTGCCACTTTGACGAGATAGAAATCCTGGACCGGGTAATGATTGGCGTTGAACTTGAACTTCCCACGCAATGACTTGAAATCGGCTTGCTGCAAGGCCGCACGCACCGCATCCTTGTTCGACAGATTACCACCCGCCTTGCGAACAGCGCTATCGATCAGCAGCGCCGCATCGTAAGCCTGGAATGCATAGGTTGCGGGCACCGCACCATATTCCTTTTCATAAGCCGCAACGAAAGCCTTGTTTTGCGGATTGTCGAGATTGGGGGCCCAATTTGCCCCTCCAAACATGCCAAGCGCCGCATCCTGTTGGGCCGGCAATGTCGACTCGTCCACCGTGAACGCTGAAAGGAACGTGATTTTGTCGGCAAGGCCTGCTTGCTTGAATTGTTTGACAAAGTTCACACCCATTCCACCGGGCAGAAATACAAAGATAGCGTCCGGTTTGGCAGCCGCAATTCTCGACAACTCCGCCGAATAATCGAGTTGCCCCAACGGCACGTAGACTTCGTCCAGCAGCTCGCCTTTGAAATAGCGCTTGAACCCTGCAATAGCGTCCTTCCCGGCCTGATAGTTCGGCGCCATCACGAAGGCTTTCTTGAATCCGCTGTCCTGCGCGTATTTACCGAGCACTTCGTGGTTTTGATCGTTTTGGTACGAGGTGACGAAGAAATACGGATTGCAGTCTTTGCCGGCAAAATTGGACGTCCCTGCATTGGGGCTTATGAGGACGACTTTCTCGTCCGTCACCGGCTTCATGATCGACTGAAGAATGTTCGAAAAGATCGGCCCGACCACGAAATCGACCTTGTCGCGCTCCACCAAAGCTTTGGCTTTGGTCACGGCAACATCGGGTTTGAGCTCATCGTCGGCAACGATCACCTCAACGTCGCGCCCGCCAAGTTTGCCATCCAGCATCTTGACCGCCAGGTTGAAGCCATTGCGCGCCTGCTGACCGAGTACCGCAGGGGGCCCGGATAAGGTCACGATCACACCGACTTTGAGCTTTTCCTGCGCATGCGCGGCGCCTGCAAGCATTCCAAATGCGGCGGTCGCGGCGACAACTGACGTAAGCTTCATGTCCATCCTCCCCTACGGAACATCGCGAGCCCCTCTTGGCGGGAGCCCTCTCGGAACCCAGGACACATTTTAGGTTTAAAATACTTCGCTGGGAAGCCCAGGATTACACAAATATGGAAAAGGGCTCGCTATTCTAGCGCGCTTTCTTAGTGTAATGCCTCATGAAATCTTTTGGTCACCAACCAAAGCGGGAGCGATCATCTCATGCAACAAATGCAAGCCGGAGTAACCAAGGCGGGCACGGGAATTGAAGGAATTTCTTGGAATATTCTCGGTCAGACTTACGTCCCCAAACAATTATCCGAGAACTCTTTCTCCTGGCATGCCACATTTCCTCAGGGCACTTTCGTGCCCCCGCACATCCATCCCACCCAGGACGAGTTCATTTATATGTTGGAGGGTCGGCTTGATCTCCTCCTCGATGGCAACGAGACGTTTGCTACGGCGGGGGATCTGATCCGTCTCCCGATGCAGATCGCGCATGGGATTTTCAATAAGTCCGATCAGCCTGCGAAGTGCCTGTTCTGGGTTTCGCCGACGCGTAAGCTCTACGATCTATTCTGGGCGATCCATAACATGAAGGAACAATCGCCTCCTGAGGTCGTCGCTTTATCTGCGCAACACGAAGTGATGTTCCTGCCGCCACCGGCTTGATAGGTGTGGCCACACGATCAATGGCGGGCTGTCCCAGTTGCTGCCGCTTGCTCTCGTGCAAAGCCGGCCGTCGATGCATAACCCTGCACGATGGCTTTGCGCTGTTCGAATGAAAGCACGTCATCGATTGCCGTGAAGCCGTTGGGCGCAAGCGCTTCCACAGCATCAATGACGCCTTCCGGCCCGCCTCGCCGATTAAGGCGAACAATTTCCGCCGTCATGGGCAGCCGTTTCTGCTCGTAGTCCCAAAGCGCTTGCATCGGATGGTCGGCATTTGCCAGGCAATCGGCAAGATGACGCGCATCGAGGATGGCCTGGGAGGCGCCGTTGGAGCCGACCGGGTACATCGGGTGGGCTGCATCACCCAGAAGCGTCACCCGGCCGTGAGACCAGCGCGGTAACGGATCGCGATCGCACATGGGATATTCCCAAAATTCGCCGGTTGCCTTGATCAATCCCGGGACATCAACGTACGGGATTTTAAATCGCTCGGCGAAAGGCAGCATCTCCTCAAGGCGCCCAGGGCGTGACCAGTCTTCGCGTCGAGGAGGTGCGGTTGGCCCCTCCCCGATCTTGGCGCAGACAACCCAATTCGTCAGGCGTCGATCCGGTGTTGAACCAGCCGCAATCGGATAGAGCACAAGCTTCTCCGACATGCCTCCCGCAATCACCATCGAACGGCCGGTCAAAAATGCGGGCCAGTCGGCAGCGCCCCGCCACATGATGATCCCGCTCCATCGAGCCGGCCCCTCCTGCGGAAATAACGTCTGCCGAACCGTGGAATGGATCCCGTCCGCTCCAATCAGAATATCGCCGCGAGCCGTGTGCCGGTGCGATCCGTCCCGATCGAAAAATTGAGCTGATATACCCGCTTCATCCTGCGAGAAACCGCCGAGACGATATCCGGTGAAGATCTTCGAACCTCCCAGACGTTCCTGTGCGGCTTGGTGGATGACACCTTGCAACCGACCCCGGTGGATCGAAAATTGCGGCACCTCAAAACCCGCATCAATCCCACGGAGTTCGCGCCAAATCTCCTGTCCGAACCGGTTTGTATAGAAAAGCTCGAATGTTCGGATCCCAACCGCGTCGAGGGCTTCAAGCAGACCAAGGCCTGCAAGCTCTTTGATGGCATGCGGCAATGTATTGATGCCGACGCCCAGTTCCCGAATGACATCCGCCTGCTCATAGACTTCGCAGTCGATCCCGCGGGCGTGCAGCATCAGTGCCGTCGTCAGCCCCCCGATTCCGCCTCCGACGATGATGGCCTTCATGTTAACGCCTCACTTCATTCAATATTTGACACAGGAAACATGGCTTGTCCTCGCGTCCACATGTTGTAGCCGTTTGAGGCCAGCGCACCAAGCACGTTTCACCTGCTGAATTCGCCCAGCGGAATTTTTTCCATGTCAACTTGCCGTCTCTCTTTCGCCTATCAAGGAACTTTGTCTCGCCGCTCTCATTGAAACAGCAGAATCCCGCCATACTTTTGTGCAGGATAAGGCGCGATCGCGTCTGAGGAGTAAGCCTGTGAGTGATGTAACCGCCTTCCGCAGTCATGCCACCGAATGCTTACGTCAAGCCGAACAAGCAAAAGCGCTGCGCCACAAGGTGATACTCCTGAACATCGCTCAAGCCTGGGTTCTTTTGGAAGAACAGACGAAAAATCTGCAATCAAAGACCAAGGAAGAACACTCGCAGACGTCGGCCTGATGCGTCGGCCGTTGCAAACGATGGCGATCTCAAACCCTCATTAACATCTTCAACAACAACGGCTGGACAGGCCTCTGCAATCTTCCTTAACTAGCCGGAACGATAACCCGCTCCGGAAAGGTGCTTGAACGTGACCTCCACAGCATATGATCGCCGCTTCATCTTGAAACAGGCAATAGCACTGGGAGCGTTGGCGACGCATCCTATTTTGGGGGCCCAAGCAGCGGAGAGCAAACCGGTCTTTCTACGACCGGAAATCGACCGCCAATTGCCGAGCGGCGATGAAATTTTTCTTGATCACATTGCCCACTTCGTCAGCGATCGGGACGCGGCAAGCCGCGCGATGACGCGGGCCGGATTTGCGCCGGCGCCGATATCGATCCAGGTCAATCCTGATCCAAACGGAGGGCCGCCGCGGCTCACCGGCACCGGCAACGTTACCGCCATGATGACGCGCGGCTACATCGAGATATTGTTCAAGACCGCGGATACGCCGCTTGGGCACGAGCTTGATACGGCGATGGCTCGATATGCCGGACTGCATCTTGCGGCATTTGCGGTTGCCGATGCGGCGAGTGCTCACCAAAGGCTTGCGAATTCTGGTTTCAAGGTGCGGCCATTGGTGCAGATGCAGCGACCGGTCGAAACAGCAAACGGATCAGGCACCGCCGCTTTCACGGTAGCAAGAGTTGAACCGGATGCTATGGCAGAAGGCCGAATTCAGATCCTCACGCATCGGACGGAGGATACGGTCTGGCAGCCACGATGGCTTCATCACCCAAATGGCGCCCACGGCCTCCTTGATCTTGCAATTGTTGTCGCCGACCCCAATGAGGCGGCTCAGCGGTTTGCAAAATTTACCGCCCGCTCCGCAAATCCACGCGCTTTCGGCTACGCACTTCAACTCGACCGTGGGCAAATCGAAATCATGTCCCGCGACGCGTTTAAGGCCATGCTGCCCGAGCTGTCTGTCCCCGACCTTCCCTTTATTGGTGCGTATGGGGTCGCCGTTGCCTCTCTTGATGTTGCCGAAAGCAAGCTGCGCGAAGGCGGCATTGAATTGCATCGCAAAGGTCCAATCATTGTCGCGCGGTTTCCGCTCGAACTGGGGCAAGGCGCCTGGATTTTTGTCGAACAGGCAAGCGACCTGCCCTGGCGACACTGAAATGGCGTAAGCCGCGCGTTTCACGCACCTACGCAAACTGTTAGTTCATTGATATGTCGACGCAGTCAGTCGGAACTGTTCGGCTGCCGAGCGAGATCGTGCTCGCTCGGAATTTAGAATTTGCCCGACCGGTTTTATTTTCACCGGTTACAAAGCGCACCCTAAGTTTCCGATGCTGATTGCAGTTGCTGCTTTGCGATTCAGTCCTTGAACTTCCTTTGTCGAAAAAAATGACTACTACCGTAAGTTTTTTTCTTGACACGTTTTACGTGTTCTCATTATGGTTGCTTTAAGAAAAAATATTCCCAAAGACACGCGATACTCTTCGGTCCGGACCATATGGTTCGGGCGCGCCTAAGCTGCTGTTTGCTTGAAATTCTTCGTTCTGTTGCGTGAGCGTGAGAATTGCAATGTCGAAGCTGCCGCCAAGCGATCGATGTGTATCTAAGCGATCAACGGACAGTTGTACCGGCCACGCGATTTCTCTCGCCGACAGGCGACGCAGCACACGTCTTCATCGACATCATCAGTGGTTCGCCGGCGCAGTCTTTCAGGCTGATCTGAAAATCTTGCGACCAGCAAAACTCTCAATCTTCACAAACATCGTCATGTTGTCTGAACCAAGAGGGGAGGCAAAGCTATGAGTATTACGCTCGACGAACGCCCAATCTTCATGCTTGGCGCCGAACGATCTGGTACAACGTTGGTTATGGCCATGCTGGGGTGTCATCCTCGCATCGCTGTGCCTGAAGTCGTTTGGTACTATCCCCGTTTCCGCCCATATTTGTTTTCCTACGGAGATCTCTCGCAAGAAAAGAATCTCCGGGCGCTTGCCGAAGAGATGGTCTTCGGCCTCAAGACTCCTTTCTGGGGCATGGCGGTGAACCCCCGCACAATCGTTGACGAAATCATGGGTAGCCTCAAGGAGCGGAGTTTTGCCGGCATCTATTGCGCGATGCATGAGCGCTATGCCTACGTTAACGGCAGAAAACCGCGCTGGGGCGAAAAAACGCCTCACAACGTGTTTTTTGTAAAAGAGATTCTCGAAGACTTTCCCAATGCGCAATTCATCTTCATCACACGCGATGGCCGCGACGCAAGTTGCGATTATATAGACTCGGCATTTGGCCCGACCAATGTTTTCTGTGCGGCTGAAAGCTGGGCGCTTTGTCAGAACGCAGCTGAACCTTGGCGAAAGACGCTTTCAGCGGACCAGTGGATGGATGTCAAATACGAGGAACTCGTCCGCGATCCGGAAGGTATTTTACGCAACGTCTGCAAGTTTCTCGGCGAAGAATACGCCGAGGAAATGCATGAATTTCACAAAAGCGAGATCGCGAAAAATCGTGGCGCAACCAAAGATCATGCCCCCCTTGGGCGCCCCACGAGCGATCAGTATATCGGAATCTACAAGAACCAGATGAGCGTCCGCGACCAGCGGATCTTTGCGGCCGTTGCCGGTAAGGAACTCACCGCTGCCGGCTACAAATCAGATGTCGAACCAATCGAGCTGAAGCCGGCCATGGTCGATCTCTGGCGCGAACTCGACGGCCGTATCCGAGCCGCAACGCTCGATGCGCCGGAAGGCCATGCCGTCTACGAGAGTTACAATGACTGGCTCGTTGACCAGCGCGAGGAACGGCGGCGCAAAGGTCTCTGGAGCGCCGACAAAACCCCGGCCGTCTTCCCGATCGGCCATCTCCACGAGGAGATGATCATGGGGCAGCGTGCTTGGCGGAAGTGGAAAGATCATTTCCGCGTCCAGCGTCAGTACAGCGGCAAGGCCGCCCTGTAGAGACGCATCGCTCCAGTTCTCTACTTCAGTTCCAATCAGAAACCGGCGTCGCCGCGTGCAAACGCGGCAACGACCTCCCCATGCCTTTTTTCAGTAACTCATGGCGAGAAGGTGCCAGCATGTCAGTCAACATCACCACCGAAACGGCGCTTGGGTCTGCTCCGCGTCCAGCCTTCATCCCTGCTTCGATCGGCAAAGAGTTCCTTCGTCAACAACTACCGATTCTGCTGAGCCTCATTACACTCGGTTTCGCCGTCGCCTGGTTCCAATACGGCTACATCCCGGGCGGCGACCGTCCTTTCCCCATCGCGGGCATTCAAGTGCCGGTGTGGCACATTATCTGGATCGGCGTCTGGACCGGATTCACCATGGCCCTGGTCGGCGAGGCGTCCGGTATCTTTGCCCTCCCCTACACGATTTCAATCTTACGCTTTGTCAACGCGCACGTGTCGCCGACGATGCTGGTGCTGACCTGCATCAATCCAATCGGCGCTCTCATGGGATTCCGCCGCAGCGGCCAGTGGAATCTTAATCTTGCTGCAGCCGTATGTCTGGGCGGCGTCGCCGGAGGACTGATCGGTCCATTTCTACGGGCGTCAGTTCTTTCCAATGCGGAGACTTTCCGGTTTGCCATCGGTCTCATGCTGACATTCGTGGCACTTCATCTCTCCTATCATGCAGTTGTCGATTACATGCGCCACGGACGAGTTCTCGGCGTTGACATCGCCGGAAAGGGAGGTCGCCCCGACAAAATCTCAATCGAGACGGTTTCCTTCACATTTCTGTCGATCAAGATCCGCTGGGGCAACGAGACGCGTCAGTATTCCAACGTCGCGCTTTTCCTTACCGGTCTCGGCGTCGGCATCATCGCATCTGCGCTCGGCGTCGGCGGCGGATTCCTGCTGGTTCCGATCTTCGCAGTGTTCTACCGGCTGCCGCTCTACATCATGGTTGCGGCAACGATCCCGTTCGTGATCACGCTGTCTTTCACCGGGCTCGTCACCTACTCGGCGATACTGCCGCTTCTTGGCGGAACAGCCATTACGCCGGAATGGTCGTTTGGTTTGTTTGCTGCATCTGGCGGAATGTTTGGAGCCTGGTGCGCATCGAAAGTACAGCTCTACGTGCCTTCACATCTGCTCAATCTCATGCTCGGCAGCGTCACTGCCGTGGCCGGAATGTACTACGTCGTCCGCTATCTGGCGCCCATGTTTCTCTGAGAGGTGCATCATGTCCTTCGTCACACGCGTCCTTCTCCCATACTCGCCTTTCATCGTACTGGCGGCAGCCGCAACCATCGCCGCGTTTCACGTCAACTACTACTGGTGATGCAGTTCAGCGCTTTTCGAAAGAAAATCAAATGAGCACTCTTTTGCCCGAACCGACCGTTGCTCTGGGCGCCCATTTGAAAAGGCGCGCTCTGCCGGAGTGGCGTCCCTCGAAAGCGCAATTCGGCTTCGCCGGGTCCTGGTTGCTGTATTTCCTCATCGTCGCGGTCATGCCGTTGCCCGACGGCATGACCGCGAGCGGAAAGGCAACTCTTGCTGTGGTGATCTGGGCTTGCATCACCTGGGTCACAGAGGCCGTGCCCATTCCAATCACGGGTCTGCAGATTCCGATTTTGCTGCTGCTGAGCGGTGCGGCGCCTAATCTTGCGACGGCAGCCAATGGATACACCTCCGAAGCAGCATTCATCTGCCTTGCCTCCTTCATCATGGCAGCGATCATTCAATGTGTCGGCCTCGATCGGCGCATTACGTTAGCGCTGCTCCATAAGGCTCGCGTGTCGACCGTTCGAGGCGTTATTTGGGCTTTGTTTGGCGTCGACACTGTCCTTTCCTTTATCATCCCGGGGGCGAATACCCGCGGCGCGCTTCTCCTGCCGGTCGTCAACAACGTCAATCGCCTGTTCGGCGACAGCGTGGCCGAGCGCAATGCCAAGAAAGCGATCGTCATTCACACTCTGGTTTACGGCCCGATGGTTTGCGGGCTCGTGGTCCTGACGGCTGGGCTGCAAAATCTGATCCTTGTGGATCTCCTCAAATCTCAACTCAACATCAATGTCTCGTATCTCGATTGGTTGATTCTACGGTGGCCTTATCTGGGCCTTGCGGTGATCACGCAGTGGTGGATCCGTCGTTATTTCCGCTGCACGCAGACGAAAGTTCCCGGCGGCATTGAATCGGTTGAGCGCGAGTATGCAGCCCTTCCTCACATCAGCGGTGTCGAGTGGCGTGCGCTTAGTATTTTCGGCCTGACAGCTCTCGCCTGGGCAACCGCAAGCGTCCACCATTTGTCGTCTGCTGTTGTTGCAGTGCTGGGTATCTCGCTTCTCTTTCTGCCGGGCTTTCTCAATCTCGACTGGTCGCGGATCAATTCCCGAACGATCTGGGGAACGTATCTCACACTTTGCGGTGCTCTAAGTGTCTCCGCTGCCATGGCGACCTCCGGGCTCGGCATGTGGCTGGCGGGATTCATTTATCCTGTTGCCGAAGGCCATCCATGGTGGGCCGTTTTCCTCATCTTATGTGTGGGGACACACGTCATCCGCCTTGGCCTGCTTTCGAATGTTGCATCGGTAGCGTTGTTTGCTCCGATCCTGCTCGCGCTGGCGTCTCGTCTTAATCTCCATCCGGTTGCCTTCACGATGCTGGTGTCGGACGCCAACACCTTTGCGTACTTCCTGCCTACCCAGATCACATGCGGCATCATCGCGTACGGCAGCGGAACTTTTTCCGTCAGCGATTACGCGAAGGTTGGATGGTTCACGGTCGTGACCACGCTCGCCTACGGCGTGCTCGTCATGGCCCCTTGGTACGCGTTCTTAGGCATCCCGATCTGGGATCCTTCTGCTCCTTGGCCTTTCTGATTCTGTCCACGACTCAAATGGGGGTAGCCATGTTCCAAGAACTGACAGTGAGCAAACCGGCGACCGAGTCTCATGAAGATAAAGTCGGTCGTATGAGCCAGCACCTACGCCGGCTCGAATCCGAAAGTATCACCATCTTCCGCGAAGTTGCAGCGGAGTTTCGCAAGCCGGTGATGCTCTATTCCATCGGCAAAGATTCTTCGGTGCTACTGCATCTGGCGATGAAAGCCTTCTATCCAGGTCGGCTGCCGTTCCCCCTTCTGCACGTCGACACGACCTGGAAGTTTCGCGAGATGATTTCCTTTCGCAATCAACGCATGCGCGATCTGGGGATCAATCTCATCGTACATGTCAATGAAGAGGGCGTAGCACGAGGCATCAATCCATTTGCCAGCGGCTCTGCCCTCCACACCGACGTGATGAAAACTCAAGCCTTACGCCAAGCACTCGACAGTTACGGCTTCGATGCCGCAATTGGTGGCGCCCGACGCGATGAGGAGAAGTCGCGCGCGAAGGAACGGATCTTTTCCCACCGCAGCGCAATGCATCGCTGGGATTCAAAGAACCAACGGCCTGAGCTTTGGCATGTCTTCAACACCTCCCTCGCTCCCGGCGAAAGCATGCGCGTTTTTCCGCTGTCGAATTGGACGGAAATGGACGTCTGGGACTACATCGCAGCGGAGAATATTCCGATCGTCCCGCTTTATTTCGCAGCTCAGCGACCCGTCGTCACACGGGACGGCGCTCTCATTATGGTGGACGACGAACGCATGCCGCTCAAATCCGACGAGCAGCCCGAAATAGCATCGGTCCGGTTTCGCACGCTCGGCTGCTATCCGTTGACGGGTGCCATCCGCTCCACTGCCTCGACGCTTCCCGCCATCATCCATGAGATGCGCTCGTCGCGCACCTCGGAACGTCAAGGTCGCCTCATCGATAACGATGCGGCCGGCTCCATGGAAAAAAAGAAAGAGCAGGGGTACTTCTAATGGAAAACATTCTTGATCGTGAAAAATCGAAACTCGCCGGCGACGCCCCTGCCCTGAGATTTATCACGTGCGGCAGCGTTGATGACGGCAAAAGCACACTCGTCGGCCGCCTGCTCTATGATTCCGAACTGCTGCTCGACGATCAACTCGAGGCTCTCAAGGCCGAGAGCAAGATCCACGGCACCACCGGTGGCAATATCGACTTTGCACTGCTGCTTGACGGGCTACAGGCGGAACGCGAACAGGGCATCACCATAGATATCGCGTACCGGTTCTTTGCAACTAAACGACGCCGGTTCATTGTTGCCGACACGCCTGGTCATGAGCAGTACACGAGAAACATGGCGACCGGCGCCTCGAATGCAGAGCTTGCGATCGTGCTGGTCGATGCCCGCAAGGGCGTGATCACGCAGACGCTGCGCCACAGCTACATTCTCGGTTTATTTGGCGTCCGCCATATCGTGCTCGCCATCAATAAAATGGATCTGGTCGGTTGGGATTCGGATCGCTTCCAGTCGATTGTTGACGAGTACTGCACCATTGGCGCCCGGCTCGGCATTCCTGACATTACGTGTATTCCCATCTGCGCTCGCGACGGAGACAATATTTTCTCCCGCAGCGAAAGGATGCCGTGGTACGTCGGCCCGACGATTGTCGAACATCTGGAGAAGGTCGAGGTCCTGACCGAACTCGGAAACCTTCCGTTCCGTCTCCCGGTTCAGTGGGTCAACCGTCCGAATGCAGATTTCCGCGGTTTCAGCGGTCGCGTCGCAAACGGGGTTATTCACCAAGGCCACGCAATCGCGTCTTTCCCGTCCGGGCGCGTCAGCAAGGTCACCAGAATTCTTACCGCTGATGGCGACGATGAAATCGCGACCGAGGGTCAAGCCGTGACCCTCGTCCTCGCAGATGAAATCGACGCCAGTCGAGGTGACATTCTGGCACCAGCGGACGCGGCACCGATCATCGCCGACGAAATTTCGGGTCACATCGTGTGGTTCGATGATGCGGCGATGATTCCCGGCCGGCGTTACACGCTCAAAAGTGCCGGACGCAAGATCGGTGCGGTGATCTCCAAGCTCAAACACCGTGTCAACGTCAACACCTTGGATCAGCAGGCGGCGACCGCGCTGAGCATGAACGAAATCGGCTGCGTCACGATCAATCTTGAAGGCCCGCTCGTTTGTGATCCCTATCGTGAGAATCGCGAAACTGGCGGCTTTATCCTTATCGATACGATCAACAACCATACTGTCGCCGCCGGCGTTATCGACTCGGCCCGTCGCCACGCTGCCGACGTCAAATGGCAGAACCTGAATGTCGACGTCAGCCTCCGAGCGAGGATAAAGTATCAGCGCCCCTGCGTGCTGTGGTTTACCGGGCTCGTCGGCTCCGGCAGGTCAACCGTTGCAAATCTCGTCGAGCAACGCCTCTGTGATCTCGGACGGCACACTTATTTGCTCGATGGCCATAACCTGCGACACGATCTCAATCGCGATCTCGATTTCAGCACTGAGGCTCGGGTCGAAAGCGTCCGTCGTGCCGCAATCGTCGCCAAACTCCTATACGATGCAGGGCTGATCACTCTGGTGGCGATGCTGTCCCCACTTCGGGTGGACCGGCAGATGGCACGCGATCTGATCGGCGATGGGAACTTCATCGAGGTCCATATGGCCACGCCGCTCGATGAATGCGAGCGTCGCGATCCCGGCGGCCTTTATCAACGCGCCCGCACCGGCGACCTTCCGAATTTTACGGGAGTCGATGCGCCCTATGAGCCACCGGAATCTCCCGAAATTTCCATCGACACGACCGGGCAACCGCCTGAAATCGTTGCCGATCGGGTCGTCGCCTATCTCAAGGAGAATGGATATTTGTAAGCGGCTGCTCATGCCCTGGCTATCCGTCACGATGCTATTGAGCACCATCGTGACGGATCGGTCGTGTGCTTTGCGCCGGAACCGGGTCAAGGGGGCGCGCTTTTGCAGATAGGGTGATGAAACTGCCGTGGGGAAGCGGAGCGGTGGAAACGCTTCGCTTGCATTACAGGTAGACGGTGGCGCCCCAGCATTGGAGGCGGCTCGTTGTTTCCATTTACCGATACGGCTCCACGCGCGGCACGGCCGATTCTCGTCATCGGACTGATCGCGATCAACACGCTGGTCTTCCTGTGGATGCAAAGCCTGCCACCGCGGATGCTGGAGCGTGTTTTGCTGCACGCTGCGCTCATTCCGGCGCGCTATTCAAGTCCGATGGAAGCGATAAACCTTGGCCTCGATCCCGATAGCTGGTGGCCCCTCATCACCAGCGCCTTCATGCACGGCGGCTGGATTCATTTGATCATCAACATGTGGTTTCTCTGGATCTTCGGTCCGGCCATGGAAGCCCGGTTCGGACGCTTCGGTTTCCTTGTGCTTTATCTCGGTGGCGCGGTGGCGGCGAGTTTTGTACACCTTTGGGCTCATCCCTGGTCGCCCGATCCGGTTCTCGGCGCGTCAGGGGCCGTTGCAGCTATTATTGCCGCGCATGCCGTGAGCTATCCCCGCGCACGGGTCATCACGATCGTTTTGCTTGGCTTCATTCCTCTGTTCTTCCCGCTGCCGGCGATCCTCTTTGCCTTGATCTGGTTCGGTCTCCAATTGATTCAAGGAAGCAGCGAGCTGATGGCGCCCCACCTTGCCTCCGAGGTGGCGTGGTGGGCCCATATCGGAGGTTTTGCCTTCGGCGCGCTGTTTGCTCTTATTATCCGGACATTGATGCCGCATCCGAAGGCGCAAACAACAGTTTGGTCAGAACCGCCCCGGCGACACATCCCCGTGGTCCGACCGCGCAATTGGCCGGAATAAGTTCTTCGGCGCGAGCGAGATGTTAAGACCAACATCTCCGACCGCTTGTGCATCATAGGTCCGGGCGCGTATCTTCCCTCCACTCCAAATGCGGCTTGCCCTGTTCCGGGCAGGTTTTAACGCCCACTCATCTCAGCGAGACACCCCATGAAGCCACGCAAAACACCTGCCGAGCTGCGCAGCCATCGCTGGCTGGGAGTGACCGATCTGAGATCGTTCGGGCACCGTTCGCGCCTCAAGCAAATCGGATACGAGGCAAGCGATTGGCAGGACAAGCCGGTCATCGGCATTATCAATACCTGGAGCGACATCAATCCGTGTCACGTCCATCTGCGTGCTCGCGCCGAAGAGGTGAAACGCGGTGTGCTGCAGGCAGGCGGATTTCCCGTCGAACTTCCGGCGATGTCGCTGTCGGAGACCTTCGTCAAACCAACCACCATGCTCTATCGCAATTTTCTAGCAATGGAGACGGAGGAATTACTCCGCAGTCATCCGCTGGACGGCGCGGTTCTGCTTGGCGGATGCGACAAGACGACACCTGCTTTGATCATGGGCGCCATCAGCATGGGCATCCCCATGATTTTTGTTCCGGCCGGGCCGATGTTGCGCGGCAACTGGCACGGAAAAATCCTGGGCTCCGGTTCGGACACCTGGAAATACTGGGATGAAAAGCGCGCTGGCAAAATCACCGAAGAAGATTGGAGCGAAATCGAAAGCGGGATCGCGCGCTCATTCGGAACCTGCATGACCATGGGTACGGCGGCGACGATGATGTCGATCGCAGAAGCGCTCGGTCTGACCTTGCCCGGCGCATCATCAATCCCTGCGGCCGACTCCAATCATCCCCGAATGGCAGCGGCTGCGGGTCGTCGGATCGTGGAGATGGTCTGGGAGGATCTTACCCCTGATCAAATTCTCACGCCGGCGGCATTCGACAATGCAATCGCCGTGCATATGGCGCTCGGCGGTTCGACCAACGCCATTATTCATTTGATCGCCATGGCGCAACGCGCCGGTTACGATCTGACATTGGCGCGGTTTGACGAGATCTCGCGCACAGTTCCGGTGATTGCCAATATCCGCCCTTCCGGCCAATTCCTGATGGAAGATTTCTTCTACGCTGGAGGCCTTGGCGCGTTAATGAGCGAGTTGAAAGACAAGCTCGATCTCGGCTGCAGAACGATTTCCGGAAAAACGCTTGGCGAAGATATTGCGCGCGCGCAAGTCCATATCCGCGACGTCATTCATCCACTTTCTGATCCCGTTTACGCTCAGGGAGCCACTGCCGTATTGACCGGCAATCTCGCGCCACGCGGCTGCGTGATGAAGCCGGCGGCCGCAGAGCGGCGTTTGCATCACCATCGCGGTCCGGCGCTGGTGTTTGAAAATTACAACGAGATGGCCAAGGAAATCGAACGGGACGATCTTGAGGTCACTCCCGACCACGTTCTTGTTCTCAAGAATGCAGGCCCGAAGGGCGGCCCGGGCATGCCCGAATGGGGAATGCTGCCGATTCCGAAAAAGCTGGTAAAAGCGGGCGTACGAGACATGCTGCGCATTTCCGACGGTCGCATGAGCGGCACCAGTTACGGAGCATGTATTCTCCACATCGCTCCGGAAAGTTTCGTTGGCGGGCCGCTCGCACTGGTTTCCACGGGCGACGAAATTGAAGTTGACGTTACACAACGCCGCATCCACCTGCATGTCTCGGATGAAGTCTTGGCAAGCCGGCGTGAACAGTGGCGTGCCCCTCCCCCCCACTATCCGCGGGGCTATGGCGCGCTATTCTCGGCCCATATCGGGCAAGCCGATCAAGGCTGCGATTTTGATTTCCTCAGCGCCCCCGGCCCGGTCCCGGAACCGGAAATCCATTGAAAAATTAATAACATAGCTCAAAAAAACGACCCGTTCATTGAACGGGCTGCATTCAAACCGCAACGCTTCGGAGTTGTAAACCGCATTCGTCTCCCCCGCCTTCATCCGCGCAGTAAGAAAAAAACAAGAAAAATCAGATAGAAAGCCCGCCTTATAGAGGATCAGGGCTGGGCATTGCGCAATATCAAACAGAGTTTGAGGCCGTGGCTGCTGGCATCGCTGCAGGGCACAACGCTGCTCGGCTTGGCGATGATCGCGCTGATCTGGGTCAGCCTTAATTTTCATTTGAATGCCGAGCGGGAAAAATCGCTGCAGTCAACGATCCAAACCGTGAGCAATCTTGCTCGCGTATTTGAAGAACACACGATCCGCACAATTAATGAAATTGACAAGACACTGTTGCTGCTGCGCAAGGTGTATGAAAAGGACCCGCGGCACTTCGATATTTCAAGTTGGACCAATAACGGTTCGCTCCTCAGCGACCTCACTTTGCAGTTCACGATTGTGGGCCCTGATGGTCTCCTGAAAGCCTCCAGCACTTTTGAGATCAATACGAAAACCGACCTCAGCGATCGGGAATATTTCAAGCATCACCGCACTGCGGTGAATGATCCACTATTGATTAGCAAGCCGGTCCTTGGACGCACCTCAGGGAAATGGACGATCCAAGTCACGCGGCGTCTACGCATGCCCAATGGCTCCTTCGGCGGCATGGTTGTGGCATCGCTCGATCCTGAACAGCTCTCGCGCTTCTACGAAAGCATCGATCTGGGAAACAACGGCGCAATCGCTTTGCGGGGGACCGACGGAATCATTCGTGCATTTCGTGGATTCAAGGACGGCGAAATCGGCGATAGCGGAGCAAGCAGATTGCTCGAGCGGCATATGGGCGAGTCGCCGAACGGCTATTTTTATGGGGTCGACGAAGTTGACGGTATCGCGCGAATTGTCGCCTACCGTACCGTCACAGGATATCCCCTCATCGTCACTGTCGGCATTTCCGACAAAGATGCTCTCGTAAATTATCGGAACAATCGACGATCATATTATTCAGTTGGCGCAGGGGTCACCGTTCTCATCCTTATCGTTATTGCATTGAGCACACGCCACCGCATGGGACTTGATCGCACCCGCGAGGCTCTCAGCATCAGCGAGGCACATGCGTTGAAGAAATCGCGTGAGCTTGAAGTGACGCTTGAGCACATGAATCAAGGCATCATGATGATTGATTCCCACCACAATATACCGGTGATCAACCGTCAAGCGGGTCGACTTCTCGACTTGCCGGAGCACTTTCTGGAGGTTCATCCCAATCTCGAGGAATTGCTCGATTACCTCGGAAAAAGAGGAGAGTTCGGCCGCGACAATGAAAAGCTCATGCCAACCATTCGCGAGATCCAGAATGTCGATGGCGCTCGCGGTGCCCCGAAGATCACCGAACGAACGCGGCCCAATGGCGTGGTGTTGGAGATCTGCAACGTAGCCCTCGCCGGTGGAGGCGTGGTGCGCACCTTGACCGACATCACCGATCGCAAGAAGAACGAGTCGCAGATCGCCTATATGGCTTGTCATGACGCCCTCACAAACCTGGCCAATCGCGTTTTGTTGAGAGAGCAGATCGATCAGGCGTTGTTGCGATTAAAACGATACGATGAGCACTTTGCTATTTTCTGTCTTGATCTCGACAAATTCAAGATCGTGAACGATACGTTCGGCCACGCCGTAGGCGATGAGTTGCTCAAGGAAGTCGCCAACCGGCTGAAAAACTGTACGCGAGAAATCGATGTCGTCGCCCGGCTCGGGGGTGACGAATTTGCGATCTTGCTGATTTCGATGCAGAGTCAGGAGGAAGCGATCAACCTCGCTAATCGCATCCTCCAGGTCATTAGCGCGCCCTATGACATCAAGGGCCATCAAGTAATTATCGGGACTACGCTCGGCATTGCATTGGCGCCGCACGACGGGACGGAATCGGAGCAACTCCTTCGCAATGCCGATCTCGCGCTTTATCGAGCAAAATCCGAGGGCCGCAACGGTTTCCGTTTCTTTGATGCAGAGATGGACGCCCAGGTGCGAACACGTCGAGCCATCGAGTTGGAGTTGCACAAAGCGCTCAAAGAGGGCGAGTTCGAATTGCATTTCCAACCCTGGATCAATCTCTACACCAGAATGGTTGGCGGCTGCGAAACGCTCGTGCGCTGGAACCATCCGACGCGGGGAATGATTCCTCCGGCTGACTTTGTTTCGATTGCGGAGGAAGCAGGCTTAATCAATCCACTGGGAGAATGGGTGCTGCGGGAAGCTTGCGCTGCCGCCAGCAAGTGGCCGCGGCACTTAAAAGTGGCCGTGAATCTCTCGCCCGCTCAGTTTCTCTCCAGCAACTTGATGGAAGTCGTCACCAACGCACTGTCCGCATCGGGACTTGCGCCCGACCGCTTGGAGCTTGAGATTACGGAATCCGTTCTCCTGCAGGAACATTCCGGCATTCTTGCTACGCTGCATAAATTACGAAATCTGGGTGTCAGCATTGCACTTGATGATTTTGGAACCGGATATTCCTCGCTCAAATATCTTCGCACATTCCCATTCGACCGGATCAAAATCGATCGCATGTTTGTCGAAGGCCTGACCACACGTACCGATTGCGCCGCGATTGTCTCCGCTATTGCCGGGTTGGGCAGAAGTCTTGGCATGGCGACGACCGCGGAAGGCGTCGAGACGCGGGAACAACTGGAGATGCTGCGCATTGCGGGCTGTACGGAAGCGCAAGGATACCTGTTCAGCAGGCCGATATCCGCGGCGGACATGACCCGGTTTCTTGCAGAACATTCCGGGCGGGTGCACGACGCCGCTTAAAAGTCAGACCGTTTTTGCTTGCTGCGCTTCCGTCAGGAGCAGTGCTCACTTCCTGGACAAACTCAAGGGCATGCTTCGCTTGCAAACACTCCGGGACGCGGTCCTATTGACGCCCGACATAAGAGTCGCCAATGAGACGGGCGTATCGGTTTAAACCATCCCCCGCCTGGAACAGGTCACACGTTTCAAGTCATGAGCGACGATATCATTTTCGATAAATCCTTCGATCTCAACCCGGGCGAGATCGATATCGTTGCGCCAAACGTGCGTCGGCTCGTGGCCGATAATCCCGGCCCCTTCACTTTCAAGGGTACGATGACCTACATCATCGGACAGGGAAAAGTCGCGATCATCGACCCAGGCCCGGATCATGATCATCATCTTTCCGCGATTCTGGATGCTGTGAGAAACGAGACGG
>DATAIA010000102.1:0-2859 GCA_036262895.1 Xanthobacteraceae bacterium | reverse complement strand
CAGTCGACGGTGCAAAGGCGCCTGACCGAACTGGAACGCGCGATCGGGCAACCATTGGTCAAGCGTCATCCGTCAGGCTACCGCCTCACGAAATTCGGCGAGGAATTGATGCCCTACGCCGAGCGCATCGAAGCAACGGTCATCGATTTCGAGCGTCGCGTCACCGACGAGGCGCATGACCTCACCGGCGTGATAAGGGTCACCTGCCCCGAGCCGATCATCGGCCGCATGACCAAGTCTTCGCTCATCGATCGCTTCCATACCCGCCATCCCAAACTTCGGATCGAGTTCGTCACCAGCGACCGTTACCTCGATCTGTCGAAAGGCGAAGCCGATGTCGCCTTCCGCTCCGGCGATACCGACGACGAACTCGTCGGCCGCAAGGTCGCGGACTCGATCTGGGCCGTTTATGCCAGCCGCGGCTATGTCGAACAGTTTGGCAAACCCGAGAAGGTGAACGATTTGCCGACCCACCAGCTGGTCGGCTTCGACGAAACGCTCAGCATGCACCGCGCCTCGATCTGGCTCCAGAACGTCGCCCCGGATGTCAAGCTGTCGGCGCGCACCAACAGCGTTCTGGGCCTCATCTACGCGGTGAAGTCGGGAATAGGCGTCGGCCCCCTGCCCGCATCGCTCGGTGACGCAGAACCGGATCTCGTGCGCGTGCTGGGACCCATCCCGGAACTGTCGCGAAGTTGGCGCCTGCTGACACATCCTGACCTGCGGCGGGTGCCCCGTATCGCGGCGTTCTTCGCGTTCATTCTCGAAGAGCGGGAGTTGGTGAAATCGATATTGGCGTGATTGGAGATAGCCAGCAGCTGACTTGAGATTCTCGACCGATGGATCACTGTTGCGTTGCAGCCCGCATGGCGAATTAGCGCAGCATAATCCGCCATCTTGCTTGAGCTGGTACAATGCGCCCCACGCGCTATTGTGCCCTTGCATCTGTGCATCTTTTTTGGTACAGTGACACGTGAATGCCTGAGAGCCTCAAGCCCATAGCTCTCGTGTTTTGGCGATTGGCTACGGGCCGGGAACCGGTGCGAGAATGGCTGAACGAATTATCCCGCGAGGATAAGCGGAGCATCGGGCGCGACATCGCCAAGGTGCAGTATGGATGGCCGGTGGGTTTGCCGTTGTGCCGTCCCCTGAGCGCTGGCTTGTGGGAGGTGCGTGCGTCCTTGCCGAGCAAGCGCGAGGCGCGTGTGTTTTTCGGTTTTCACGACGGCATGCTGGTCGCCGTGCACGCAATGATCAAGAAGACACAGAAGACGCCGTCGGAAGATTTGGCGATGGCAAGACAACGATTTAAGGAGTTGCAGTCATGGCAAGGAAAAACCCGCACATAGGTTCGAGCTTCGAGAGTTGGCTCGAAGACACCGGAATTCGCGAGGAGGTGACCGCCGCCGCGATCAAGGCTGTGATCGCACGCCAGCTTGCAAGCGAAATGAAGAAAAAGAAGATTACCAAGCAGCGAATGGCTGAGTTGATGAAAACCAGCCGCGCGCAAGTTGACCGCCTGCTTGACCCCGACAACGGCAGCGCCACCATCGAGAGCCTTCAGCGTGCCGCCAAAATTGTGGGACGAGAGTTGCGGCTGCAATTGGTATAGACACCTGCGTGCTGCGGTGACATGGCGCAGCGTAATCCGCCATCTCAGCCGAGTTAGTATTGGATGATATTCCTTTGAAGCAATCGTCAAGCTCGTTCGGCAACAATATCTAATCTATGAACGAAACGTCGAAAGCTCCTGTTTGAGCTTCAGCAACGTCGTCCAAAGTACATCGACGGCTGCTTCAGTTTTGGGATTCTTGATCGGAGCTGATTGATTTAGATTGATAGTGTGTGCATTCACGGTGTGCGCGGCAAGACCTCCATCCTGAGCAGATATGGAGATTGATTTGTCGATGAGAACTTGGACGACGGTATCCGACTCTCCACTGTCTTCGGTCCTAACTTCCGTGACTCATGGTCGTGCTTGATTTGGCGAAGTCGATCGGCTGAATACGACACATCGTCGTCAACGACCTTGTGATGACTGGCGCACATCAAAATGAGATTATCAAACCCCTGACGCTCGGGCTCCGTTTGAAAACTGCTGTATCGCGGTCCACCGGGCTTGTCCGCGTGAATATGGCAGATTTCGCCAATAAGCGAGGTTCCCTCCGCTATTATCGCGGGACACTTTGGAAAGGCACAGCGATTGCCCTAGAGTGCGAATAGACGTTTCGCATCACGGGGTGTGGGCGATGCCATGATTCAACTCTCCAGCAGATGCCCAGAAGGTCCGATTTTGGAGATGACAAAAGGTCCTCACCACAGGCCGGATAAGCGGGCGTTCGAGGGCCATCGGCCCTGCTCGATTATTCGATTTTCCACAACAACTTCAACGTGATTTTCCCCGTCCAGTCTCGCTCGCAAAAATATACTTCTTCGCCCCGACCCCAAATCACCGCTACAAATCCCGCCATCCCGTCCCGGTTAGAGGGGCGTTGGCCATCGTCACGAACGTTGGGGCGGGTTGCGGTGGACGCGGCAGCGTCGGGCGCGTGGTGGTGTTCGCAGGGCGGGCCTTCGTCCGTGAGCGAGCACAGCGTGCAGACGACTGGCGCTGAAGCTTACGGCAAAGCCGTGTGGTTCTGGCACCCGTGGCTGGTGTCAAGCCGGCGGAGGATGCGTCGACCCAACCGGGTTTCGACAATCCTTCAATCCGCCGGCGATGGAGGCAAAAGGAAATTCGTCTCCAGGGAGAGCGCGGTATAAGCCGTCAAACCACTGCGCAGGGAATGCCGGGCTGCTCCGGCTGTACCTGTATGCTCGTGTGCGCATCTCACTACATCTTGCACACGAGACCGCGGG
>DATAIA010000101.1:0-4967 GCA_036262895.1 Xanthobacteraceae bacterium | reverse complement strand
AAGCGGATCTGCTGGACGCGCGTTTCCCCGTGTTCAAAACGGGGCGCGGAGGTCAGTTCACCTATCACGGCCCCGGACAGCGGGTGGTCTATCTCATGCTCGATCTCAAACGCCGCACGCCGGACCTCCGGCGCTACGTCGCCACCCTTGAGGAATGGATCATCCGCACGCTGTGGCGCTTTCACGTGAGGGGGGAGCGGCGCGAAGACCGGGTCGGCGTCTGGGTGCAACGCCCGGAAAAGGAAACTGGCCGCGAGGACAAGATTGCAGCCATCGGCATTCGGGTTCGCCGGTTCGTAACGCTGCATGGCATCAGTCTCAACGTTGACCCGGATCTCATGCATTTTTCCGGCATTGTGCCGTGCGGCGTCGCCGGCCCACATTATGGCGTGACAAGCCTCGTCGATCTTGGCCTGCCGGTCAGCATGGCGGATGTCGACCGCGCATTACGCGAGGAATTCGAAGGGCTGTTCGGCCCAACGGAGTTTATTCCCGGCGATCCGAAGTCGTTATAAGCCCCTAGCTCTGAAAGACTTTGGGGAACCTGTTTGTTCGGCGACTATTGACGCTGAGCAAACAGGAGGCTTGTCCCATGAGAATCCTGGCCGTCATTGGCGCACTCGCGGTCATTTTCGCAGTGATTGTGGGAGTTTATGTGTTTGGCGGGTTTTATAACGTCGCGGCAAATGAACCTGACAATGAGTATGTCGCAAAAGCTCTTCAACGCGTTCGCATTGCTTCCGTTGAAAGACATGCGACAGGCACGCCACCGATCTCTCTTGATGATCCAGCCGTGGTGCGAGCGGGGGCGAAAGCCTTCGCCGAACGCGGCTGCCCCACGTGTCATGGCGCACCGGGCGTTGAGTGGGCGAAATTCTCCGAAGGGCTCCGTCCCGACCCGCCGGATTTGAAAGAGATCGTGAAAGATCTCAAGGCCGCCCAGATATTCTGGGTCGTCAAAAACGGAATCAACATGACAGGCATGCCGAGCTTCGGTGCAATCGGCGTCGATGATCGCGAAGCGTGGACCATTGCCGCGTTTGTTTCGAAGCTGCCGACAGTGAGGCCGGAAGATTACAAATCCTGGTCGCAAGCGCAGACCGGGGCGGGATTGGGGCCCGGGCGCTGACAGATTGCCGGCGAGATTCAAAACAATCTGCTCATCCCCGCGGAAGCGGGGATCCAGAAAAAAGTGCATCACATGAAGAACTGGATTCGCGCTTCCGCGGGAATGAGCGGAAATTTTCAATTTTCACCCCGTCTCCAGAACAGAAAACCGTTCACCCGGCCCTCGATCCCCAAGCAGTTCGGAGCCCCCTTCTCTCACATCGCAATGATCGACATGCGCGCCGATAGGTCCGCGGCGGCAGGACTCAATCATCGCATCAACCTTGTCGGGGCTACCGGCGAACACAGCTTCGACGGCGCCATCGCGTAAATTACGAACCCACCCCTCAAGATCAAACCGTTCAGCCGTGTGCGCGGTCCACATACGAAAGCCCACACCCTGAACGCGGCCACGTATCACAACGTGGACGACTTTACGTGCGGCGCTCATCTGCTTCTCCCATTCCAGAAGAATAGTTCAAATCACGTGCGAGCAGTTGGGCGAAAAAACAATGCGGCCAACGTTACAAGCAACGCCGCCGCCACAACAAACAACGACGCCAGCGCATTGATCTGCGGCGACAGACCAAGCCGTACGCTTGAGAAAATCACCATCGGCAGGGTCGTCGCCCCCGGACCGGACGTAAAGCTCGCAATGACGAGATCGTCAAGCGAGAGCGTGAACGCAAGCAGCCAGCCGGCGGCCAATGCCGGCCACAACATCGGCAGGGTCACCGAGACGAAAGCACGCCACGGCGGCGCGCCAAGATCGGCAGCCGCCTCCTCCAGCGCCGGGTCGAGCAACTTGAGGCGCGCTTGCACGATAACGGCAACGTAGGCAATTCCGAGCGTCGTATGCGCGATGATGATCGTCGTGAGCCCACGCTGCCCAGGCCAACCGATTGCCTGATCAACCGCGACAAACAGCAGCAAAAGCGACAAACCGGTGATCACCTCCGGCATCACCAGGGGAGCGGCAATCAGCGCCGAAAACGGAATCCGCAGGCGGAATCGCCCAAACCGAGCCAACGCCAATCCGGCCGACCCGCCAAAAATCATTGCCAGTGTGGCACTCGATGCTGCAACCGCAAGGCTGACACGCGTTGCGTCCAGAATACGATCGTTATGCATGAGCTCTCCATACCATCTAGTCGAGAACCCACCCCACACCGTCACCAAACGCGACTCGTTAAACGAGAACAGGATCAAAAGCAGGATGGGGATATAGAGAAACGCATAGCCCAGCCCCAACCAAACCAGAAGCAGCCAGGAACGACGTGATGTCATTGTGCAGCCTCGCGCCGTTCCAAAGCTTGGAAGATGACGATCGGTACGATCAGCACAACGAGCAATGAGACCGCAACGGCGGAGGCGGCCGGCCAGTCACGGTTATTGAAAAATTCCGTCCATAGCACGTGACCGATCATCGGCGATTCCGGGCCGCCGAGCAGGTCCGGGATGACGAACTCCCCAACGGCAGGAATAAAAACGAGCAGCGAACCCGCCAGGACTCCAGGCAATGAAAGCGGCAGCGTCACCGAAACAAACGCACGCCACGGGCGGCAGCCGAGATCGGCTGCCGCTTCAAGCAGGCTCACGTCCATGCGTTCCAATACGGCATAAAGCGGCAACACCATGAACGGCAGGTACGAATAGACGATGCCGAGATAGACCGCGAACTCGTTGTTGATCAACGGCAAGGGCTCGTGAATCAATCCAATTGATTGCAGGCTCGCATTGATGAGGCCCGTCGGACGCAACAAGATCATCCAGGAATAAACCCGGATCAGGAACGATGTCCAAAACGGCAGCATCACGAGAAGCAGCAACACATTCCGCAGCGACGGTGCCGCCCGCGCGATGGCATAGGCCATCGGGTATCCGATCAGTAAACAAATAAACGTGGAGATGGCGGCGATGCGGAACGCAATGCCGAGAGAAGCAACATAAAGGCTATCTTCGGCAAGCAGCCGGTAGTTGTCGAATGTCAGATTGGTCGGATCGAGCGGCGATGCAAACGGCGGTTGAGCGTCCGTCGCCGATACCAGACTGATCGCGAAAACAATGACAAATGGAAAAACAAAAAAGGCTGCAAGCCACAGCAGGGGCGGACTTAAAACGCCAATGCGCCAAATGGACGTGCCGGCCGGATTTTTCATCGCGTCAACAAGATCCCCGCCGCGTTTGGCCAGGACACGCACACTTTTGCGTTCCGCTCAGGGCGGCTGTTAGATTCACCGATACGGTTAGGGATGCTCACGCGCAGCACAAGGCCGCTCCCAATATCGATCTCATAGCGGGAAACATCGCCGGCATACGTTGCCTCGCGCACGATCCCGTTCGCACGGTTCGGATGGCCATGCTCCTCGAATGTTACATTCTCCGGACGCACCGCAATCCATACGCCCGTGCCTTCGGCTAGCTCTCCCGAATGAGGCGCCTGAAATGTGAGGCCCGGAATTGGGCTCTGCACGCGAAGCAGCGCACCATTGCGGCCTGCAATGCGGCCCGGCAAAATATTAGCGCGGCCGAAAAAATCGGCGACGTAACTCGACCCGGGCCGCTCGTAGACCTCCTGCGGCGCGCCAACCTGCTCAAGCTTGCCGCTGCGCATCAGCGCAATCCGTGTCGCCATCGTCATCGCTTCGTCCTGGTCATGGGTCACGAAGATGAATGCGATACCCAGGCGGCGCTGCAAAGCGGACAGTTCGATCTGCACTTGATCGCGCAGCTTGCGATCAAGCGCTGCAAGCGGCTCATCGAGCAGTAATGCCTTCGGCCGCTTGGCAAGACTGCGTGCCAAAGCGACCCGCTGGCGCTGACCGCCCGACAATTTGTCAGGCTTGCGATTGGCAAACGTCCGCAGCTCCAGCAAATCGAGCATTTCGGCGACGCGATCCCGAATATCCGATTTGGGAAGGCGATCCTGCTTCAAACCGAACGCAATGTTGTCGGCGACCGTCATGTGCGGGAACAATGCATAGGACTGAAAAACCGTATTGACCGGCCGGTGCCATGGCGGAACTGCGCTCATGTCCATTCCGTCGATCAGAATCCGGCCGCTGTCCGGCGCTTCAAGCCCCGCAATCAGGCGCAACAGCGTGGTCTTGCCGCAACCCGATGGCCCCAACAGCGCGAAAAATTCTCCACGTCCGATTTCAAGATCAATGTCATCGACGGCTTTCACCGCACCGCCAAATGACTTTGTAACGCCTTCGATTTTAATCAGCGCGTCGCTCATCGGCCTGTGGTCACACGCGTCCAGGCGCGGGTTCGCAGTCGTTCATAGGCACGATCCGGCGCGGAGATCGTATAGAAGCGTTTACGGACGTCCTCCGAGGGATAAACGGTCGGGTCGTTGCGGATCGCCGCATCGATCTGCGGCTGAGATGCCGGTACAGCGTTGGCATAACCGATGAAATTGCTATTGAGCGCCGCTATATCGGGGCGCAATAGAAAATCGAGAAAGCGATGCGCCGCATCGACATTGGCCGCATCGGCTGGGATTGCCCAAGCGTCGATCCAGATTTGCGAGCCTTCCTGGGGAATTTTGTATTCCACCTTGAAGGGCTTTTTCGCTTCCACCGCACGCTTTGCGGCCTGCTTGATATCGCCCGAGAAACCAAAGGCAAGGCACGCATCGCCATTTGCAAGGTCGTTGATGTATTCGGACGAATGCCATTTGCGGACATAAGGGCGGATTGCGGTCAGCACCTTGGTCGCGGCGTCAAGATCTTCCGACTTATGGCTGTCTGGATCACGCCCCAGATAATTGAGCACGGCGGGGACAACATCGGTCGGCGAGTTCAACACCACCACACCGCAATTTTGAAACTTCGAAACGATCGCGGGATCGAAAA
>DATAIA010000100.1:0-2614 GCA_036262895.1 Xanthobacteraceae bacterium | reverse complement strand
GTCCCCATCGTCTAGAGGCCTAGGACGGCGCCCTCTCACGGCGCAAACCGGGGTTCGAATCCCCGTGGGGACGCCAAGAAAACGGCCGGCTTCCAGGGCGGAAGCAACCTGTCGCACCCTTCAATCCCAGCGCTTTGGTCTCAGCCAGCCAGTGGCTCGTTCGTTGCAGCGTTTTCAGGCAGCGGTGCCGGGCGCATGGAGAATGTTCGTTTGCACAACACCGACTCCTTCGACAGCCGCATTAGGTGTTGCGGTAGGAGCGTTGTAAGAGGCCCAACCCACAGGCCAATCGCGGCCGGTTGAGGTTTGCATTGTCTTAAGGTACTTATCGCGGCCCTCTTCTCCAGCCCTTTGCTATTGTCGCGACTGTAGAGATTGACAATGAAATCGGACCCAGCATTGCTCGAGGCACTTTCGGTAGCAGTGTACATGACCGATGCAACTGGCTTTCTCACCTTTTATAATTCTGAGGCTGCTCGTCTCTGGGGAACGCGTCCGCCCATCGGGTCAACGCAGTGGTCCGGTGCATTTCGTTTGTTCACGCGCGACGGGACCCCAGTGCCACATAATCGATGCCCTGAGGCGTTAACCCTGCAGGGCGAAGCATTGACCGAGAGTCGTGAACTCGTGGCCGAGCGGCCCGATGGAACGCTGATGGCGTTCCTGTCTTGTCCCAGCCTGCTTCGCGATCAATCGGGCAATGTGGTCGGCAGCATTAACGTACTGGTTGAGCTGGGAGAAGCGGGGCAGTCAGACCTGGAGCTGGCCCGCCTGGCCGCGATCGTTTCCTCTTCGGATGATGCGATTATAAGCAAGAATCTCGAAGGCCGAATCAATTCCTGGAACGCCGCAGCAACGCGCGTGTTCGGCTACGAGGCGAGCGAGATGGTCGGGCGTTCGATCCTGACCATTATTCCGATCGAGTTGCATGACGAAGAGCGGCAAATTCTGGCCAAGGTTGAGCGTGGTGAACGCATCGAGCATTTCGACACAGTGCGACTTACCAAGGATGGCCGGCGCATAGATGTTTCCCTCACCGTATCACCATTGCGCAACCGCCTCGGCAAGGTCATCGGAGCGTCGAAAATCGCCCGCGATGTGACCGAGCGCAAACGCGACGAGCAATTGCAACGCTTGCTGTTCGAAGAATTGAATCATCGCGTAAAAAACACCTTGGCCACAGTTCAAGCCCTTGCCGGACAGTCGCTCAGGTCATCTACAAGTCCGGCGGCGTTCGTTTCGAGCTTCAACGGACGGATACAGTCTTTGGCGAAGGCCCATGACGTATTGGTCACCGGCAAGATGAAGGGCGCGGATGTGTCTCAAATTGTGCGGGAGCAAGTCACGCTGGGACGAGCAGAAGACACGCGCATCACCGTAACGGGCCCCGCAGCTTTCTTGAACGCCAAGTCGGCAGTCAATCTCAGTCTCGCACTCCACGAACTGGCTACGAATGCGCGCAAATATGGCGCTCTATCCTTTGCAGACGGCCATCTCTCGATTGCCTGGAAAGTGCATTCCTATCCCAAACGGGAGCTCACTTTGGAGTGGCGAGAGACCGGCGTGCCGAATTTGCAGGAGCCGCGGTCGCGTGGCTTCGGCACCACCCTGATCGAGCGGACCCTGGAATCCGAAGGTGGCAAAGGGATAGTTCGCTACACTCCTGAAGGCGTCGTTTGCGATCTGATCCTGCCGTTGGTCAACACGTCGCCTTTGCTCGATCTCCCCGTCGCTCGTCATTTGGATGCCGAAAGCCAGCGAATTGAGCAGGTGAGCAAAAAGCAACTGCTCGGCAAGCGAATTATAATCGTTGAGGACGAAATTTTGTTGGCATTGGATATCGAGCATATTTTGACGGAGGCGGGTTATCACGTGGTGGGTCGCGCCGGCACGTTGGATAAAGCCAAGGATCTTATCGCCGACACTTCATGCGATTTGGCCCTACTGGACGCCAACCTGGCGGGTGCCCGTGTCGATGATTTGGCTTTGGCGCTTGCGATCCGACGTATTCCGTTCCTGTTTGCCACCGGCTATGGCAAAGAGGGTACCCCGCAGGGCTTTCGCGATGTGCCTGTGTTGGCCAAGCCTTTCAGCGCCGAGCAACTTCTCTCAGCCGTGGAGCGTCTGCTGTTACGGGATTAAGCAGCCGGTCGGATGCGATTTCCGCACTCGACCGGCCCGTGAAGCCACTAGTGGCTTTTGCTCATGTTTTGGGCCATCTGCAGGTGCTGTTGCAGAGTAGGCAGAGTTTTTGCAGCCCATGCCTTCAGTTCTGCATTGTCTCCACTTTTGGCATAACGATCGAACAGCGCCACCGCTTCTCGGTGCGCGGCGACTTGGTCGGCCTGATACTGCTTGTTGAACTGGGCGCCTTTCAGACCTTTCAGTTTATCCAGCATCCGCTGATGTTTTTGGTCCAGCGCCGCAGGCGGGGCCGACATGGTGGATCCGCCGTTTTGCGCCATCGCTTTAAGTTCGCTGGATGTCTTTTGATGATCGCTAATCATCTGGTTCGCGAAAGTTTTGGTTGCACCATCACCGCGTTCCGCAGCCAGCTGGCTGGACTGAATTTCATACATGTCGCTCATCGCAACCTGTTGGACGAATTGCGTCG
>DATAIA010000099.1:0-3322 GCA_036262895.1 Xanthobacteraceae bacterium | reverse complement strand
AAATCTCGCCATGCCGGTAAGGGAGCTATCCCTCCAAAGTCTCATGGAACCTGCCGTAGTCTATTCTAAGCCGGCCTTCTTCCGATGTATCGAGGATATCGGCGTAACGCTGGCCGAAGCGAAGCTCGGAATGGTCATAGGACTTTCGCGCGTGCACGGTTTGGGCCGCGACTACATCATATCCTGACACAACCACGACCAACGAAACCGCCGATGCGCCTAGCGCTTCTGGGTCGAGGCCGTAAAGCGGACTTTCCGGATCGATCACGTGATAGAGCGTCCAGCTCAAGGCGAGCGCGGGATGTTCGTTTCGAACCAGCCGCAATTCATAAAACCGCCGGAACGATTGCCCTTCAAGGCTCATCTCATTCTTCAGCAGCCACAACCTTGCCGATGCGTTGCCGATGATGTTGTGACGCTCATTGGCGAAACGAATCATCAGGGTCGGCTTGCCGTCATGGCTTGAAATGACAGGGTGGTCAGCGAACAGCAATCGGGCATTCGGGCGCGCGAAGCGCGCGAAGATTAGCCCGGTCATCAGTGACATCGAGAAGATGCCCGTGAACAACTCAACAGCGGCGACGAAATGCCCATAGTGGGTCTGCGGATGCATGTCGCCATAGCCGGCGGTCGAAAGCGTTTCAATGCTGAAATAGAGATAATCGATGTACGCGCCCTGCACATTCGATATCGGCTGATTCCCGATCCAGTAAAAGATGGCGAACACCGCGTTGAACCCGATGAAGACCAACGCCGCCCCGCCGATAAAGGAAGGCCATGAGGCGGTCATGCAGCGATGGCTGATGTCTGCCCAGAAGCTGAGCCGAAGACCCTCGGCGATGACTTCCCGGCCGCCGAGCCGGACGATGCGTCGTTTCGATTTTTGTTCGCCGGGGCGGTTGGCCATCTTCTTTGAAATCTCTTCGGGCGCTTGGTAACCTCGTCAATGGCCAATGCCATCAAGGTACAATCAGGCAAACATTAGCACTACTTTGCCAATTCAGACGGAGGTTCAAGCCATGGCGAATACGCGCGAGCCGATCCTTCAGCCCATTCCAATCCTCTCGCTCCGTCCAACCCAGATGACGGTTGGAATGATGGAGGTCAAGCGAAAGCGCAAGCACTTGCGTGAGCATTGGCGGCAGCACAAATCGAAGAAGAAGCAAGGCGAGTTTCTCGGCAGACATGCGATACCGGTCGTTCTGGGTCCAAACGACCGCCACTACGTGATCGACCACCATCACCTCGCGCGCGCTCTCCACGAAGAGGGGGTCAGCGATATTCTGGTGACCCTTATCGCCGACCTGACGATGGTCGATCCCGACGCCTTCTGGGGTGTGCTCGATAGTCATAAATGGGCATATCCCTATGACGCGAAAGGTGAGCGCCGCCACTTCACGGACATTCCAAAGACGGTGGCGGACCTTAAGGACGATCCATTTCGAAGCCTTGCGGGCGAACTGCGTCGCGTCGGCGGCTTCGCCAAGGACACGACTCCGTTCAGCGAATTCCTGTGGGCGGATTTTTTGCGGCGGAAAATGTCGCGCAAAAGCGTAGAAGATAACTTCGAAAAGGCGATCGAGAAGGCTTTAGGCCTGGCGAAAAGCAAGGACGCAATCTATTTGCCTGGCTGGTGCGGAGCCGCATCCGATGATTAGGGTTTTCGAACCGAACGACTATTTCGGCAAGCGGCCCATCATGTAGAATTCATCGTTCGGACGCATGTCCGTGACGTTCGCCAACCGGTTCGACAGCGCGAAAAACGCGGAGATCGTGGCTATGTCCCAGATCTCGTCGTCGCTGAAGCCATGACGCGCGATCTCCGCAAAATCCGAATCGGAAATCTTGTGCGCCTCGGCACTCACCTTCATCGCGAAGTCGAGCATCGCCCGCTGGCGCGGTGTGATATCCGCCTTCCGATAATTGATGGCGATCTGGTCGGCTATTTGCGGGTTCTTCGCGCGGATGCGAAGGATCGCGCCGTGCGCGATGACGCAATAATGGCATTGGTTGGCGCTGGACGTGGCGACCACAATCATTTCTCGTTCGGCTTTGGTCAGTCCACTATCCCGCTCCATGAGGGCGTCATGATAGGCAAAGAACGCGCGAAATTCGTCGGGCCGATACGCCAGCGTCAAGAAAACGTTCGGGACGAAACCGGACTTCTCCTGGAGCGCCAGCAATCGGGTACGGATATCGTCCGGCAAGCTCTCCATGGAAGGGGTCGGGAAGCGCTTTGCGATGGGTTGGGTCATGGATGATTCCGGCTCGGGCCGCCTGATGCGGCTAGGCCGGAACATAGTCCATGCCCGTAGCGCTGCAAAGCTTACCACGGCTAGCCGTCGTATCGGCTTCGGGTCAGCGCAGCGGTTTTTTCAGCAGCGAAAAGCGGTCTGGATCAAGACCCATCGATGGCTGCAGCATCGGTGCTTCCACCAAAACCGGCCGAGCCGCGGTCCGGTCATTGCTGCCAGGATCGCTGGGAGCATCGCGGCTCGATGTCGCGCCGCGCCAACGCTCCAGCACGGCTCCAACGAAATGCATGTCGTGACCTGAAGTGGCCGACGGCACAGTCGAGATGCTGGCTTCGCTCCGCGGCAATTGATGTACAGGTACCTCTTTGAAGCGCAGTCGCGTTGGAAGCGCCACGCCTTCGCCGAAAGCGAGCACTTCGCGGCTGCCGAGCGAGGGCACGAACGACAACAGGTTGGCCGCGGCATCGGAAACGGCCGCGCGCAACAGCGACTGGTCGCGTTCGTTCGCAAGCCGCATCGCAAACAGCGTGTTGCACTGGGAAATGATCGTGGCATCGAGTTCAGCGGGACGTTGCGTGACTAGCCCGAGATAGACGCCGTATTTGCGGCCTTCCTTGGCGATACGCGACACTGCTTTGCGCGTAGGGCCGAAACCGATGCTACGATCTGCGGAAGCGTAACGATGGGCCTCCTCGCAAACGAACAGAAGCGGCGACACGCCATCGCTCCAGAGTCCGAAATCAAAAGCCATGCGGCACAGCACGGAGACCACGGAATCGACGACTTCGGCGGGGAAACCTGCCAACTGCATTACGGTCATCGGTTTGCCATTGGCTGGCAGCCGAAACAGATGACTGACAACGTCCGCCATGGTGTCGCCACCGACGTTGGCGTTGTCGAACATGAACGTATAGCGCGGATCATTGCGTACGGCTTCGATACGCGAAATCAGCTTGTGATAGATAATGCGCGAAGAGCGGTTCTCGAGCTTGCCCATCCGTTCATCGATCAACGAGATCAGGTCTACCAGGCGGTAGGGCACCGGCGTGTCTACGGTGTAGCCGGCA